>JAJYXU010000015.1 GCA_021801605.1 Bacteroidota bacterium | reverse complement strand
TGGATTGATGATCTAAGGTAGAGACTCGACCACTTTTTGCCTTATCGTATAGCTTCCTCTGAAATTCCTGGATTCCAACTATGTTTGTTAGCTTCTGCAATACACATTCCTTTGTTTCTTTGGTTGCTCTTTATTCAGCAGAGACCCTTTCCTACGACAATGTTTTGCTGAATTGCCATTAATCGGTACTACGATCTCATTCCCCACCTTGCCTGCTTTCTTTCACTTCGTTTCCTTATAGAAAGAACCTTCTTGTCAGGCGAAGGCTTCCCAAGTTCCTGAACTATCTTTCTGACCGTGTCATCTCTAATACCCCGGAAGTTCATAAACCGCTCTCTAATTCTTAGTTTATAATATTGACTTCGTCTATAAAATAAAGACTCGCCAACTTCTGTTTTGATCTTTACGGGGCTACCTCTGTGTTCATTCAAATTACAACCCGGTCTTTTGCGTTGCACCCTAAAAGGTTACTTTGTCATGCCGCTTAGATAGTATTCGTTTCCAATTACTATCCGGCTTCTCGCTACGTGGCTTTAGAGTTTTACCACGATTGGGACTTAGTGACTTCGCAAATTTCCACCGCACCCAATTAGATTAGTCCAAGCTTAGCTTGGCACTCACTTTAACAGTACAAACTTTTTCGTCAGGCTGAATGAACCACTTTGTAATCGATATAAATAAACTCCGCTTGTTAGATTAGCTCCATTAAATTTTACTTCGTAATTCCCGGGCTGTTTTTCTTCGTTGACGAGTGTTGCAACTTTGCGTCCGAGCATGTCGTAAATCTTTATAATATGTTGTAGTTGAGGATTTTTTTACTGTGTTAAGAAGACAATCTATTGATTTCATTGATGGTTTCCCAAAAGAAAGGATCTATACTTCCGACAACAATTATTCCATATTTAAAATCTAAAATAAACAATCTAAGCGCAACGGTAATTTCATTATACCATAAAAAGTTTTCGTATTTGAAGAATGAATTGCTGGGCAAAAAGAGGGTCGATATAAATCGACCCTTTTGAGAAGTGTTTGTTATTTTTTCTTTCGAACAATCTTCTTTGTTGATTTTTTGACGATCTTTTTTACTAATGACTTTTTACCTTTTACGATTTTCTTCGCCACCGCTTTAACAGTTTTCTTCTTAGCTGCCGGTTTAACTTTTTTCACAGCAACTTTTTTCGGTGTAGTTTTTTTCGAAACGGTCTTTACTTCTTTTCTTTTTTCCTTCTTTACTTTTTTGCTCACAACTTTCTTCTTACTTGCAGCTTGTACCTTTTGCCTTGAAGCTATAAGATTAAGCGCGCTGCCTGCTTTGAACCATGCTATCTGTCCGGTGTTGAATGAATGATTTAACAAGATTTCATCAACTGAGCCATCATTGTGTTTTACAATCAGCTTGAATTGTTTTTCCGGAGCGAACTCATTCAACCCAACCAGACTCAATTTATCGTCTTCAAGTATTTTGTTGTAATCAGCCGGGTCTGCAAATGTTAACGGAAGCATTCCTTGTTTCTTCAAGTTTGTTTCGTGAATACGTGCGAAACTTTTGGTTATGATCGCTTTGCCGCCGAGGAAGCGCGGTTCCATTGCGGCGTGTTCACGTGATGAACCTTCGCCGTAATTTTCGTCTCCTACAACAATCCATCCAATACCTTGAGCTTTATAATCGCGCGCTACTTCATGCACTTGTTTATACTCGCCGGTGAATTGATTTTTTGCTTCGCCGGGGTTTCCTGTATAAGCATTGATAGCACCAAGGAACATGTTCTTCGAAATATTATCAAGGTGTCCGCGGAATTTTAACCATGCGCCCGCAGGAGAAATATGATCTGTTGTGCATTTGCCTTTCGCCTTCAACAAGATGGGGAGATCAATATAATCTTTTCCGTCCCACGGTTTGAAAGGTTCCAAGAATTGTAAACGGCTGCTTCCCAAATTTATCTTCACTTCGGTTTTAAATCCATTAGGTGTTGGTGCGAGAAATCCTTTTGTATCTCTCTCAAATCCTCTGCTTGGAAGTTCATCGCCAAATGGAGGATCGAGTTTGACCTGTTCGCCGTTTTCATTTACCAAATAATCTGTTTCGGGATTGAAAGAAAGACTTCCTGAAATGGCAAGAGCTGTAATCAATTCAGGACTTGCAACAAAAGAAAGAGTTTCCGGATTGTTATCGTTTCTCTTGGCAAAATTTCTATTGAATGAATTTACAATTGTATTTCTATCGCCGGTTTTGATATCCATTCTTTTCCACATTCCAATACATGGACCGCAAGCATTAGCTAATACTTGTCCGCCGAACTCTGTAAGTGTTTGCAGCTGTCCATCGCGTTCAATAGTTGCGCGTACTTGTTCGGAACCGGGAGTAATTTTGAATTCAGATTTTGCTTTGAGTCCTTTTGAAAGAGCTTGACGAGCAATGTTGGCAGAACGGTCAATATCTTCATAACTGGAATTTGTACAGCTTCCAATTAATGCAACGCTGATTTTATCTGGATAATTATTTTCTACAACTGCTTCTTTCATTTTTGAAATAGGATGAGCAAGATCCGGTGTGAAAGGACCGTTGATATGCATTTCAAGTTCGCTAAGATTTATTTCAATCAGTTCATCAAAATATTTTTCCGGCTCGGAATAAACTTCATTATCGGCTTTTAAAAGATCGGCATTCTTTCTTGCAAGGTTTGCAACGTCTGCACGGTCTGTTTTTTCTAAATAAGCCGCCATCTTTTCATCAAACGCAAATAGGGAAGTAGTAGCGCCGATCTCTGCGCCCATGTTGCAAATTGTTGCTTTGCCGGTACAAGAAATTGAATTGGCGCCTTCGCCAAAATATTCAACAATAGCACCGGTTCCTCCTTTAACTGTTAAGATGCCTGCGACTTTCAAAATTACATCTTTAGGAGAAACCCACCCGGAAAGTTTTCCGGTTAGTTTTATACCAATAAGTTTAGGCCATTTCAATTCCCACGGCATACCTGCCATAACGTCAACCACATCTGCACCGCCAACTCCAATTGCAATCATTCCAAGTCCACCCGCATTTGGAGTATGGGAATCGGAACCAATCATCATTCCGCCGGGGAATGCGTAGTTTTCTAAAATCACTTGATGAATAATTCCTGCGCCGGGTCTCCAGAAACCAACCCCATATTTTTGACAGATGCTTTCAAGAAATTCATACACTTCTCGGTTCTCATCTATTGCTCGTGCAAGATCTTCTTCAGAACCACTTTGAGCAACTATCAAGTGATCTGCATGCGCTGTTGCCGGAACAGCAGCAGATTTTCTACCCGCATGCATGAATTGAAGAAGAGCCATTTGAGCGGTTGCATCTTGCATTGCTACGCGGTCCGGTGCAAAATCCGCAAAATCTTTTCCGCGTTGAAGCGGGCTTGATGCTTTATTCCAAAGATGTACATAAAGAATTTTTTCTGCGTAAGTCATTGGTCTTCCAACTACTTTTCGCGCATGATTAACTTTATCATTAAAACCAGCATAGACTTTTTTGATCATGTCAATGTTTGCAGTCATTTTAATTCCTCTTGTTTTTAATAATCATTACAAAGATAAAAAAAATTCGGATTGGATATAAAATATGAATACCGATAAGAGAAAAGAGAAGATAGAGTAGAGTAAAATTCTGGCTATAGATATGCAAATTACAAAAGAGGTTGTCTCATAAGTAAAATTTTTTAAATAATAGACCGCTGATAAACACAGATTAAACAGATTTTCGCAGATTCTTTATTTGAATAATTACTTATGAGACAACCTCTTACATATGTGATATCATACTAAGTGCAATTCTCTGCTTTGGAATATCTACAGAGAGAACCGTTACCTCAATTATGTCTCCAACCTTTAACAGTTCTAAAGGATTCTTAACATATTTATTCGCGATCTGAGAAATGTGAAGAAGCCCATCCTGCTTAACTCCAATATCCACAAAAGCGCCAAAGTCAACCACATTTCTAACAGTTCCTTTTAATTTCATTCCTTTCTCAAGATCTTCAATTTTCAAAACGTCACTTCTAAGGATTGGTTTTGGCATCTCCTCGCGCGGATCGCGTCCCGGTTTTTTTAGATTATCAAGAATGTCTATTAATGTTGGTTCTCCAATTCCTATCTGTTCGGCAACTTTTTGCGTTCCTTTGTTTTTTACGAACAGCTCTACAAGATTCCCTTTTTCGTTTATGTGAGTTGTGGAAAGTTCACAAAGTTTCAAAAGTTTTATTGTTGCTTCATAAGACTCCGGATGGATAAATGTATTATCAAGAGGATTCTCGCCGTTCGGAATCTTTAAAAAACCGGCACACTGCTCAAACGCTTTTTCTCCCATTCCGCTGACTTCCATTAGCTCTTTGCGGTTGGAGAATCTTCCCAATTTCTCCCTGTACTTTACAACATTATTTGCAATTCTCTTGTTCAGTCCGGAAACATAATTTAGCAGTGATGCGGAAGCGGTATTAACATCAACACCCACATAATTCACGCAGCTTACAACTACATCATCCAATTTTTTCAGAAGTAATTTCTGATCAACATCGTGCTGATAAAGTCCAACTCCAATGGATTTAGGATCGATCTTCACCAGTTCGGCAAGCGGATCGAGCACGCGCCGCGCTATGGAGATATTTCCTCTTTGACTTGCTTCCAGTTCCGGAAACTCTTCTTTTGCGAGCGGACTTGCTGAATAAACTGATGCGCCGGCTTCATTCACAATTAAATAATGACAATCAAGTTTGTTCTCTTTTATCAGATCAGCAATTAATAATTCTGTTTCTCTGCTTGCAGTTCCATTTCCGATAGCAATAAGATTCACGCCGTATCTTTTTACTAAATCAAGAAGAACTTTTTTTGCATCCGCAGATCTGTTCTGTGGCGGATGAGGATAGATAGTTGTTCCTTCGATATATTTTCCGGTAGTGTCAATCACAGCGAGTTTTGAACCCGAGTAAAAACCGGGATCAATTCCCAAAATGTTTTTACTATTGATCGGCGGCTGAAGAAGCAATTGACGCAGGTTCGCGGCAAAAATTTCAATCGCATGTAAATCTGCTTCTTCACTCAACTGATTTCTCACATCTCTTTCGATTGAAGGATAGATTAGTCGCGAGAATGAATCTTCTACTATCTCATTCAGTATTTCGTCAAAGACGGATTCGTCATAAGAAAAATATTTATCAAAAATCGTATTGAGAATTCCCGGTTTATCGTAACTCAAAATTACTTTTAGAAAAAATTCTTTTTCACCGCGGTTAACCGCTAGAAGCTGATAAGGTTTGATTTTGTTTAACGGGCAGGAAAAATTATGATAGACTTCGTAAACATCTTTTTTGTTTGCGCGCAGTTCCTCTTTCTTTGTATCCGCTTTTGAAGAGACAATAGATGCATCATTAAACAAGAACTCGCGCGCCGCCTGGCGGACTTCGGCAGTTTCGCTTACCATCTCTGCAATTATATCTTTTGCGCCTTGCAATGCCTCTTCTGCACTATTAACGCCCAATTCCGGATTTATATATTGAGCGAGCACTTCATCAAAATCGCTTTTGAACTTTGGATTTTCAAGAATGAATAATGCGAGCGGTTCAAGACCTTTGGCTTTTGCAATTGTTCCGCGTGTTTTTCGTTTCGGTTTGTATGGAAGATAAAGATCCTCCACTTCCTGAAGTTTAAGAGCTGCTAATATCTTATCGCGTAGTTCATCATTTAGTTTGCCTTGCTCTTCTATACTTTTTAGAACGGTCAGCTTTCTTTCTTCAAGAATTGTTAAATAACTTAGGCGGTCTTCAATTTGGCGTAGATAATCTTCATCCAATCCGCCGGTATGTTCTTTACGGTACCGTGCGATAAAAGGGACTGTGGCGCCTTCACTAAATAAATTTATTACAGATGTAACTTGTTTCTCTTGTACGTTTAATTCTTTTGCAATAACGAGAGGAATGTTCATTTCATAACCTGATTAATTTGAGGTGTAAATCAAGCGGATATAATTGAAAATATCTACTTGACAAAGATGAGATATTCATACAGAGATATAGAACTGAATTTTTCTTTGCATCTAAGCTGAGAAAAACATCAACCGCAGAGGCACAGAGACGCAGAGTTTAACCATACAATTCTTGCTCAACTAGCTCACAAATTATATGCGCAACTGTAATATGACCTTCCTGAATGCGCTGTATATTTAATGAAGGAATTATAATCGGTAGATCAACAATGTCTTTCAACTTTCCGCCGGTTCCGCCGAGAAAACCGACGACAAACATTTTTTTCTCGTGAGCTTTATTTACGGCTTTAATAATATTGGGCGAGTTACCGCTTGTGGAGATAGCAAGTAAAACATCTCCTTCGTTACCAAGACCTTCAACGTTACGCGCAAAAACATTTTCAAAACCGATATCATTACCTCCGGCAGTAAGATTTGATGTATCGGTTGTTAGTGCGATAGCCGGTAATGCAGGTCGCTGCACGTTGTGACTTAATCGAATCATAAACTCTGCTGCAATGTGCTGGCTATCTGCTGCGCTTCCGCCGTTGCCGCATAACAATAATTTCTTCCCGTTTCTAAAAGCATCTGCTATACTTTGAACTGCAACCAGAATTTCCGCTTTGCATGCAGATTCCATTTTTAATTTAACTTCGCTGCTTTCCTTAAGCGAATCGGCAATGAATTTTTCTTTATCCAAAATTTCCTCTTTCGAATTGCGCATCTAAAATAGCAAAGTTTAATATCATTCTCTCAAAATTTGCGTTGGCAAGGAAGAAATTAAACGCATGACGCAAAACGTCCGCAAGGATTTTGCTGTTGACTAAAAACAGTCGCGGTCAATTGTCGGCAAATTTCAATTGTTCCTAAAACCTACATTCACTAAGTTTGCTCTAAACTTTCCAAAAGACAGAAGAGCAACGGATGAAAAGAACAACTCTTTTTTGGATTCTAGCAATAGTAATAACATTAGTCTCTGCATTTTATCAACGTGTAACAGGTCCAACATACGAGCTATCAGGCAAAATAATTTTGGATGGAAAAGAAATTGCATATAAACTTGAACGAAGCCACAGTTCAAGCTCCAATTATCTTATCGAAATTAAAACCGACGGCAACTCAATCCATGGAAAATTATATTTTAGAAAGTTTAATACTCAAAATGAATTTTCGGAAGTGAACATGACCGGAGGAGAAATTTTGAGAGCAGAACTTCCGGCACAACAAAGATTAGAAAAGCTGGAGTATTATATAAGGTTATTTAAAGATCAGTCTTCAGTTCAAATACCTGCCGAAGAAAATATCATTATCCGTTTCAAAGATGACGTTCCATTAGTGGTTTTAATTCCTCACATCTTTGCAATGTTTTTTGCTATGTTGTTATCTACTCGGACAGGGCTGGAATTTTTTAATAAAGAACCACGGTTTGAAAAACTTGGTCTTTGGACTATAATTGTTTTATTCATCGGCGGATTTGCACTTGGGTTTGCAATGAACGGATTTGCATTCGGAGAGATGTGGGGCGGCTGGCCTTTTGGAAATGATGTAACCGATAATAAAACTCAGATTGCATTTATTGCATGGCTTATTGCATTCTATTTTATCAAACAAAAGAAGAATGCTAAACTTGCTGCGCTTCTCGCCGCAATTATTATGCTTGCGGTTTATATGATTCCGCATAGTGTATAATTAAGAGTAAGAATAAGATCAAGAGCATGAGCAAGAAAAAGAACAAGAGTTAAAAATGGAAGAGACTGAGAAATATTTTTTTGATCATGAAAAACTGAAGGTATATCAAATATTCTCTAAGAATCTAACTTGATCATGCTCTTGCACTTGATCTTCTTATAAACGTAAAAATTTAGAAGAATTTTCTTCATAAGGAGTAAATAGATGAGTTCTAACGAAAAATCAACCAATGGCGGACTGCCTGCCAACGCCTACACAGAATTAAAATCCGGCGAAGAGTATGTCCCAATTATGTCGCCCCATATTACATTTCCTGAAGTAACACCTTATTCGGTAATCACCGGACTCGTAATGGCTGTAATCTTTTCTGCCGCTGCAGCATACCTCGGATTAAAAATCGGCCAGGTTTTTGAAGCCGCAATCCCAATTGCAATCCTCGCCGTTGGTATATCATCCGGTCTTAAAAAGAAGGGCGCACTCGGACAGAATGTAATTATACAATCAATTGGTGCAACTTCAGGCGCAGTCGTTGCCGGTGCAATCTTTACACTTCCTGCAATTTACATTTTGAAATTAGAAGTGCAGTTCTATCAAACTTTTCTTGCATCTCTACTGGGTGGATTTTTGGGAATTCTCTTCTTGATTCCTTTCAGAAAATATTTTGTTGCAGAAATGCATGGACAATTTCCATTTCCGGAAGCCACAGCAACTACCGAAGTTCTAATTGCAGGCGAGAAAGGCGGAAAGCAAGCGATGGTTCTAGTTGTAAGCGGTTTGATCGGCGGTATTTATGATTTTGTTGTAGCAAGTTTTGGCTCGTGGAGTGAAATTTTTACAACAAAAGTTATTCCTGCCGGTCAAGTGATTGCTGAAAAAATAAAACTTGAATTTCGGCTTAGTGTAAGTTCCGCAATTTTAGGACTTGGTTATATCATCGGTCCTAAATATTCTGCTATCATGGTTGCAGGCTCGTTTTTGTCCTGGTTCGTTATCCTTCCGATCATTGCATATTTTGGTGCTTACATCACTACTCCACTTGGTGCAAATGTAACTTTGTTAATTAAAGATATGTCCGCCGAACAAATATTTAAAGCATACGTCCGCCACATCGGAATCGGCGGAATTGCTATGGCTGGCTTGATCGGGATTATTCGTTCGTCTGGAATTATAAAAAAAGCGTTCACACTTGGATTCCATGAATTATTAGGTAAGAAAATAAACATAGAAAGTTTGCGCACTCAGCGCGATCTAGCAATGAAAATTATTTTTATTGGAATTCTTTTAACAGCGGTTTTGATTTTTGTCTTCTTCTTGTTCGGAGTTGTTACTAATATATTTCAAGCGTTAGTCGGTTTATTGATCGTACTTGTCATCGCATTTCTATTTACAACAGTTGCTGCAACTGCAATTGCAATAGTTGGAACTAATCCTGTTTCTGGAATGACATTGATGACTTTGATTTTATCATCGGCAGTATTGGTCTCAGTTGGACTGAGCGGTCCGGCAGGAATGATTTCGGCATTAATAATCGGCGGCGTTGTCTGCACTGCACTTTCGCAAGCAGGCGCTTTCATTACGGATTTGAAAATTGGTTATTGGCTCGGTTCATCTCCTTACAAACAAGAGAAGTGGAAATTTGTTGGAACAATAGTTTCTGCGGCAACCGTTGCATGGATTATGATGGTATTAAATCAAACTTACGGATTTGTTGGCGACAACGCACTCGTAGCTCCGCAGGCTAATGCAATGGCGGCGGTAATACAACCATTGATGTCAAATCAACCTGCACCATGGATGCTTTATCTCGCCGGTGCAATATTAGCTCTGATACTTACAATGCTTAGAGTTCCTGCTCTTGCCTTTGCGCTTGGAATGTATATTCCGATGGAACTAAACACACCGCTTCTTGTTGGCGGGTTGATTTCACTTTATGTCTCAACCAGAAAGAAGGGTGATGAAAAACTAAATACAGCAAGAAGAGAAAGAGGAACTCTTATCGCATCCGGTTTTATTGCTGGCGGCGCTTTGTTCGGTGTTTTCAGTGCAATACTTCGTTATAGCGGATTTAATTGGGTTAACACAGAATGGCAAGATTCTCACTCTGCAGAAATGCTTGCGCTTATAATGTTCTGTTTGATTTCGTTTTATATGATATGGGATTCCTTGAGAGCAAAGAAGGAAGAATAATTCAATAGGTATGAATTGTGGGAAAATCAGAATTAGTTTCTCAAGGGTATCTCTAATAACTTCAAAAGCTAATCTGCGTTAATCCGTTTACCCCGTGGAATAGCATTTGTGTTTTTGAAACAATTTGATTCTTAATTTATTCCACGGGGTGGATCCGTTTTATCTGTTCTATTTTTAAAATAATAGTTTTTAGAGATACCCTAAAGTTACCTTAAACGCCCCGGAATTATCCGGAGTTCTTTTTTGTACTAAAATTTTCATCTTTATCAGTGGAAGTGTGCTATACTTATTTCATAATTTTTACCCTCACAACTTTAAGTTGGGGATAAAATGAAAATCAAAACGACTTTTTCACTAATCTTTACGGCATTTATAATGACTACAGTAATTACCGTTGCTCAAAATTTAGAACGCAAAGATGTCCCCGATAAATTTAAGTGGGACAATTCCATTCTCTACAAAAATATTGATGAATGGCAGAAAGATCATGAATCAATTGAAAAACAAGTTGATAGATTAAAAACTTATCAAGGCAAAATGGGGGAAAATGCAGATAATTTTTATTCTACTCTTCGCTTGTTTTTTGATATTTACAAAAGCTACTATAAACTTTCCGATTACTCTGCGCGTATTGCCGATGAGGATCTTCGTATAAGCTCCAATCAATCGTTAAATCAGCAGGCAACAATACTCGGGACCAAACTTGGAGAGATCTCCGCTTTTATAAATCCGGAGATTCTGAAAATCGAACCTGAAAAGATCAAAAATTTTTTTGACGATAAAAAAGAATTAAGTGAATTCAAATTTTTTGTTAATGATATTCTACGTCTGCGGGAACATACATTAAACACGCGCGAAGAAGAAATTCTTGCAAGTGCAGGACTAATAACTTCAACTCCGGATGAAGTTTATGGAATCTTTGACAATGCAGAAAAACCTAATGCCAAAGTAAAACTATCAACAGGTGAAGAAGTTGAACTCAGCTCTTCAGCGTATACTAAATATAGAACCGTTGAAAACCGTGCCGACCGTGAACTGGTTATGAGATCAACTTTTGAGAATTACAAAAAATTTCAGAATACCATTGGAGCAAACTTAGCAGGTAAAATCCGGGCTGATTACTTCTACGCAAAAAATAGAAATTATAAAACGGTTCTTGAAAGTTCTCTTAATGGAAATAAAATTCCAATTTCTGTTTACGAAAATCTGATTGATCAAATTCATAAAAATCTTCCAACACTCCATCGCTTTCTAAAGTTGAAAGCCAAAATGCTCGGTGTAGATCAGCTTCATTATTATGACCTTTATACGCCGCTTGTAAAATCGGTTGATTTTAAATACACAATTGAGGAAGGACAAAATCTTCTGCTGGATGTTTTCAAACCAATGGGCAGTGAATATGTTGCCACTGTTAAGAAGGCATTTAACGAAAGATGGATTGATTATATGCCAACAACCGGCAAACGCAGCGGAGCTTATTCTTCCGGTGCTCAATACGATAATCATCCATACATATTAACCAACTGGACTGATGATTACGGTTCCGTTTCTACTCTTACACACGAGTTGGGACACACAATGCATAGTTACTTTTCTAATAAACATCAGTCATTCGTAGATGCTCAATATGCAACATTCGTTGCCGAGATCGCTTCTACAATCAACGAGACTCTTTTGAACGATTATATGGTAAATAAAGTTAAAAACGATCAAGAAAAACTTTTCTTGCTCGGTTCATATCTTGATCTTCTCCGCACAACAATATTCCGTCAAACTTCTTTTGCAGAGTTCGAACTGGAACTGCATAAACGAATTGAAAATGGAAGTCCGCTTACAGGTGAAGAAATGAGTAAAATCTATTATGACATTGCTAAAAAGTATTATGGTAATGACGATGGCGCATGCGTAGTTGATGATTATGTAGCTTATGAGTGGGCATATATTCCTCACTTTGTGAATTATACTTATTATGTCTATCAGTATTCAACTTCTTTAATCTACGCAACTGCATTCGCAGAAAAAATTATTAAAGAGGGACAACCAGCAGTTGACAAGTTCTATAATATCTTAAACGGCGGCTCTTCTGATTACCCGATTGAATTGATTAAGAAAGCCGGGCTCAATCCTCTCTCATCGGAAGCATTTGATCTAACTATGGCGAAGATGAATAAAGTTATGGATCAGATGGAAGAGATTTTGAATAAGAAGAAATAATTTATTTATTTCAAAAAGCCAAGTATTAAAAACTATCAGGTTTATAGTTATATTTCGAAAGAATTTTTTTGAGGGCATCTTGGCAATTACTTATAAAGAATCCGGCGTTAATATTCAAGCAGGTGACGAAACCGTTGAAAAGATAAAATCACTCGCTAAATCAACATTTAATAAAAATGTTTTATCCGGCATTGGTCACTTCGGTGCATTTTATGAAGTTGATCTGAACAGATGGAAAAATCCTGTGCTCGTATCTAGTGTTGACGGAGTCGGCACAAAATTAAAAATTGCATTCGCAATGGATAAACATGATACCGTTAGTCAAGATTTGGTAAACCATTGTGTTAATGATATTGCGGTTTGCGGCGCCGAGCCGCAATACTTTATGGATTATCTTGCTTTCGGAAAACTTGTGCCGGAAAAAACTGAGCAAATTATAAAAGGATTTTCGATTGCATGTAGAGAAAATGGCATTGCATTAATTGGCGGAGAGACTGCAGAGATGCCCGGACTTTATGATGAGAATGAATATGATATGTCCGGGACGATTGTTGGAATTGTTGAACGCGATAAAATCATTGACGGACGAACTGTTAAAGCAGGCGACGTGCTGGTTAGCTATGCTTCAAACGGGCTTCATACAAATGGATATTCTCTTGCAAGAAAAGTTTTATTAGAAAATTTTTCGGTGAATGATAAACATGATTCACTTAAAGGAACACTCGGTGAAGAATTACTGAAAGTGCATAAATCATATTTGAATTTGATTAAAGAACTAAATGAAAAAATTTCCATTCATGCTTTTTCGCACATTACCGGCGGCGGAATTATTGGCAATACCAAACGCGTTGTTCCTAAAAATCTGCAAATAAAGATTGATTGGAGTTCCTGGAAGGTGCCACCAATATTCCAACTGATTAAGGAAACCGGTGAAGTTGCAGATGATGAGATGAGACAGGTTTTCAATATGGGAATTGGATTGATTGCTGTTGTTGATAAAAATGACGTTGATAAAACTCTTGCCTTCTCAAATAAAATAGATGAACCCGGAATTATCATTGGGGAAATTTCTTAAATAAATCAAATCATTTATCTTGATCATGATCATGTTCTTAATCGTGATCTCTATGATGTACTAAAGAGTAAGAATAAGATTAAGAGCAAGATCAAGAAAAAAATTTGGAAAGAATTAAATATGTTTATAGATACACACGCACATCTGTTTTATAAAAATTTCGAAGGTGAAGTTGATCAAATAATTGAGCGGGCTAATCGAGCCGGTGTTGATTTTATTATCGTTCCCGGAACCGATCTTGCAACATCTCTTCAAGCAGTTGAACTTGCAAAAAAATATGATTGTGTTTATGCAACAGTCGGCGTTCATCCTCATGATTCAAAAGATTGGAATAGCTCAATCATAAGTGAACTTGAAGAACTTGCAAAAAACAAAAAGGTTGTTGCAATAGGTGAAATCGGTCTGGATTATTACTATGATTTTTCTCCGCGCGAAATACAGATAAAAGCATTCGAAGAACAAATTCAATCGGCGCTTAAACTCAATCTTCCAATTATTGTGCACAACCGCGAGTCGAATGATGATATTATGAATATCGCCCGCAAATATAAGAACTCCGGATTGCGTGCACAGTTTCATTGTTTTGCAGGCTCGGTTGCAGACGTACGCGAACTTATAGAGATGCATCATTACATCTCTTTCCCGGGAAATGTAACATTTAAAAATGCTGAAAGTATTCGTAAAGTTTTAAGCAGGGTTGCAATTGAAAATTTACTGCTCGAAACCGATTCACCATTCATGACTCCCATTTCTCATCGCGGGCAGCGGAATGAACCGGCTTATATAAATTTGATCGCTGAGAAAATTGCAGAGATTCATCACTTAACAACAGAGGATGTTGGCAAAACAACATCTTACAATGCGTTTAAACTTTTTGGAATTGGAATGAAACCAAGTTTAAGTTATACTTATCAAATCGGGCAATCGCTTTACATCAATGTTACAAACCGGTGTAATGCAGATTGCATTTTTTGCGACCGCAAAGGTGAAGCAGTCATCAATGGTTATAGCCTTAAGATGACAAAATCCGAAGAACCGGATGCAGAAGTTTATATCAAAGAAATTGGTGATCCTAAGAATTACAAAGAAATCGTATTCTGCGGCTACGGAGAACCGACAATTCGCTGGGATGTAGTCAAAGATGTTGCCAGATACATAAAAGATAACGGCGGCTCTACACGTATGAACAGCGATGGTCACGGAAGCTTCATCAACAAACGAGATATTACTCCGGAACTAGAAGGGTTGATTGATACCGTTTCAATAAGCTTAAATTCCATTGATGCAGAGCAATACGGAAAATTAATGCGTGTAAACCCTTCGATGCATAGCGAAATGTTAGACTTTGCCAGGAAAGCAAAAAATTACACCAATGTTGTTTTATCCATCGTTGGATTAAGCGAAGTTGATTCGGAAGCTGCGAAAAAATTTGTAACCGAAGAAATCGGTGTTGATTTCCGCGAGCGCGAATATTTTTAACTTATCTCTATATATGATAACTCAGAAAAAAAACTTGTTCATTCTTTTGTTCGTTGTCTCGTTATTCCTTCAGGCTTGTGTAACATTCAAACAAGAAACAGTTTTAAAACAAAATGGAATTGATAGTCTACTCACTTCAGATTTTTTTAAATCATCTCAAGCTGCAATTTCTGTTTATGATCTAACAGAGAATGAATCAATCTATCAACACAATGAAAAACTTTTACTCCGTCCGGCATCCAATCAAAAAATATTAACAACCGGTGCGGCTTATCTTTTTCTTGGTGACGATTACAATTTCAAGACTTCTGTTTATCATACCGGAGAAATAAAGGATTCCCTATGCAATGGCGACATTTATATAGTTGGCGGGTTCGATCCGGATTTCAAATCAACCGATTTAGATTCGCTCGTTAGAAAAATCAAACTTTTCGGGATAAACGGGATTACAGGAAATATTTATGCCGATGTTTCTGCCATGGATTCACTTTTCTGGGGTGAAGGTTGGATGTGGGATGACGACCCGGAATCTTTTGCCGCATATCTAACGCCGCTCACCATTAACAAAAACAGTGTTCGTGTTGTAACCAGACCAAACAGCGTTGGTAAACCGGTAATTGCTGAATTAATTCCAAGTACAAATTCTTTTATGCTTGAGAATTCCTCTACAACAGTTGATACCGGTAAAACCACTTTAAAAGTCACACGCGATTGGATAAACCGGAAGAATAAAATTCTTATCAGTGGAAATCTTTTAAAATCTGCAAAACCTGATACTGTTTCACTTAATGTTTTCAATCCTGCTTTTTATTTCCTGAATTTAATGAGAGAAAGTTTTGAAAGGAACGGAATTTTATTCAGTGGAAAAGTTGATACGCTAAAATTGAACAAGAACGCAGTTATCATTTCTTCATATGAACGCAGCATTGACCCGGTTATTGTAAATACAAACAAAACCAGCGATAACTTGAGCGCTGAACTATTGCTGAGAGCACTTTCGTTAAGTTTAGCCAATAAACACGCTTCGGCTAAAAAAGGAATTGTCATGGTAGATAGTTTAATAACTCTTGCCGGATTAAGTCCTAAAGATTATATAATCGTTGACGGTTCCGGATTATCATTTTATGATTTACTCTCAGCTGAATTACTTACTAAAGTGCTAAAATATTTTTATTACAAACGACCAATAATTTTTAAAAAACTTTTTAATTCTTTTCCCATTTCCGGTTATGATGGAACACTGAAAAACCGCATGAAAGAAGCTTCTACATACAAACATGTATTTGCCAAAACCGGCTCTCTTCGCGGTGTAAGCAATTTATCCGGTTATTTGATGAGTAGAAATGATCACTTGATTGCTTTTTCAATTTTGATTCAAAATTACAGCGGCAGTTCAAATCAAGCACGTGCAATTCAAGATAATATCTGTAAAATTATTTTTGAAACGAATTAATAAAAATGGTGAGCAATGAAAACTTATAAACAATTCAGAATCCAAACAGAACCTGTAAATGTTGAACTTGTCAGCGGGTTACTCTGGCAGCTTGATCTTGACGGCATCAACGAAACGGATAGCGGTTTAATTGTTTTTGCCGGTTCAGCAAAAAATATTTCTCAAGGCGACCTTGAAAATATTTTAGATCGGCTTGTTGATGATGAGCAGATTCAGTCATTCACCATTGAAGAAGAAACGCTTGAAGATAAAAATTGGAACGAAGAATATGAAAAAAACGTGCGCGTGATTAAAGTAACGGATCGGATCGTTATTAAACCATCATTCAAAGATTACACGCCAGAGAAAGATCAAATCATAATTACTATTGATCCTAAAATGTCTTTTGGTACCGGAGAACATGCGACCACTAAACTTGTTCTTCAACTGATTGAAGAATATGTGCATGGGGGAGAAAAAGTTTTGGATGTTGGCTCCGGAACAGGCGTGCTGGGTATTTGCTCGGTTATGCTTGGAGCGGAATCTGCTATTTGTATTGACAACGATGAATGGTGTTTCTTAAACGGAGATGAAAATGTGAAGGCGAACCATCTTGAAAACAAAGTTGAAATTCGTTTAGCTGAGATTCAACAGATCAAAGAAAATAATTTTGATTTGATAGTTGCGAATATCAACAAGCATATTCTTCTTGAAATTGCAGATGAGATCAAACTAAAAATAAATAAGACCGGAACATTGATACTGTCCGGTCTCTTAATAATTGACGAGAAAGATATAGTAGAAAAATTTACCTCAATAGGATTCGTGCTTAAAGATAAGAACGAGATGGATGAATGGTGTGCGCTCGTCCTTCAATTGGACTAAAAAATTAAGCTTCGAACTTGCTCAATAATTTTGCCAATTCCTTTTGCTCGTGGTCACTCAAAACAGAAGTAAGCGATGCAATGTTATCTGAATATCTCGGCATGATAGAACCGATTTTTGCTTTCCCGCTCGCAGTCAAATCAGCTAGTATAACTCTTCTGTCTTCCTTCGAAAAAATTCGTTTTACAAATCCTTCCTTTTCCAAATTGTCCATCACACATGTAATATTAGCGCCGGTAACCATCATTTCTTCACTCAACCTTTTTAATGGTACAGGTCCGGTTTTATAAAGAATTTCTAAAACTCCAAATTGAGGAGATGTCAAGTTTTCTGAAAACATCTGCTTAGCTTGAACCTTGTGGTACTTGTCGTAAGCTTTAGATAATTTTTCAAATAGATCTAATGCCATTTGTTTTTTTTCGCTGGCCATATTTTCATTCCTTCTTTTAATTAATTTAATGTATAAATCAGAAAACTTTTTTAGCTATAATAGTTATTTAGGTCTATCATTTTTTATTATTCAATATAACTGTAGTTAAAATAAATTTTTCTTACTTGAAAAAAAAGGTATTTTATTATTTTTCTGTTTTTTTGAGTTATTCTTCTTTTTCTTCCTCCTTTTTCGCTATAAAATTTAAACATAGTTTGAAACTAAGTATGGATAAATTATATTATCTGAAGGAATAACAACTTTTCTAATCTCAAACTTGATACTAAATAAACAAATATTTTTAGATAAAGGTTCTGGCAATAATTGGGAGCAATTTGAAGAATCCCATTTATTTTCCCATTCCCAAACAATTGACGAGAAGGAATATCAAGAGCTCAAAAAAAAATTACTGAGCAATAATAATTTTTTGTTCTACTGGAGCAGTCCGTCTGAAAATTTCTCTTTTATAGCTTATGGAGATATCTATTCTATAAGCAGAAAAGAATTTAAGAATTTATCGAAATTTGACGATTTATTAAAAAACCTCCCGTTTAAAATTATTTCTAACACAAAAGATATTAGCGATTCGGCATATCCCTTGTTCGTTGGAGGGATAAAATTCCCTTCCGGAAAAACCAAGAATTTATGGAAAGATTTTGAATTTGCTAAATGGAGTCTGCCGCAAATCCTTTTACTCAAACAAGGAACAGATTATAAAATTGTTATTAATATTTTTGGAAATGAAATTAATGAGAAAATCATATGGAATAATATAGAGAAAGTCCTTTCAAAAGAATATCAATCTGAAATAGAAATTACGCAAGAGGGAGAGGGTCAAATTAAAATTCTCTCTAATAAATCAAATTCTGATTTTACTCAATGGTCTGTTCAGGTTGAATCTGCACTTGAAAAGTTGTCTCCTCAAAAATTACAAAAAGTTGTACTTGCACGTTTCAATGAAATTGAATTCAACGTAACCCCAAATATTTTTAAGCAGTTGCAACAACTGGAATTTAGTTACGAAAACTGCATTACTTTTGCGTATAAGTCGGGAACATCAATTTTCTTCGGAACTACTCCGGAAAAACTTTTCAAAGTCAAAGATGGTTTTGTAGAGACCGACGCACTCGCAGGCTCAATTCAAAGAGGCATTGACACTAACGAAGACCGCGCTTTGGAATTAAGACTTCTTGAAGACAACAAAAATTTAACTGAGCATAAAAGTGTTGTAGATTTTCTTCTTGATCGGTTAACTCCTTTTACAGAGAAAATACTTTTTGATTTACAACCAACTATTAAGAAATATTCTAACATTCAGCATCTTTATTCTCAAATACGTGGAAAATTAAAAACAGATGTAGCCATTTTTTCGCTGTTAGAGAAATTATATCCAACGCCTGCCGTTTGCGGGTTTCCAGGCGAAGATGCATTAAAAACTATCAATGAACTGGAAACTTTTGACCGTGGTCTTTATTCCGGCATAGTTGGCTGGTTTAATTTAAATGGCGGTTCGGAATTCGCAGTTGGAATTCGTTCTGCACTTTTATGCGGAAATATTTTACATGCCTTTGCAGGCTGCGGTATTGTTAGCGGTTCTGATCCGCTTTCGGAATTCAATGAAACAGAATTAAAACTAAAACCAATCCTTAATCTCTTTGCCAATGAAACTGTCTATAAATCGTAATATTATTTGGAGTGATATTTTTGTGAATCGTCTTGCACAACTTGGGGTGCGTTATGCATGTATATCGCCTGGTTCCAGAAGTACTCCTTTAACTTTAGCATTTGCATCAAATAAAATTATTGAAGTTTTCCCGGTCGTAGATGAACGATCATCTGCATTTTTTGCACTGGGGCTAGCTAAGAAGACTAATACGCCTGTTGCCCTTGTTACAACATCAGGAACCGCTGTTGCCGAGTTGTATCCGGCAATCATTGAAGCTTATTATCAAAGAGTGCCATTGATAATTTGTACTGCCGACCGCCCTCCTTTTTTACGAAACCGAGGTGCAAATCAAACCATCAATCAAGAAAATATTTATAAAAATCATATTCGATTATTTCTTGATGCCGGTTTGCCGGATGTTAAAAAACTTTCGACGATCAAACAGATTGCGGAAAAAGCAATACACTATTCTTCAATAGATGATTTAGGTCCGGTTCATGTAAACTTTCCATTTGAAAAACCTTTTGAACCCCAGAGTTTTACCGACAAAATTAAAGTCGGGGCAATTGAGAAAGTGTTTTTTAATTCATCTCTTGAAATAACGCCGCGAACTAAGAATAAAATAAATTTTAATGCACTAACTAAGAACTTTTACTACAAAGAACGCGGTATAATATTAATTGGTTTTGGACACTATCAGAATGACTTTGCAAAACTAGCCATCCGCTTTTCTGAAAAGTTTGGTTACCCGATTTACGTGGATGGTTCTTCGTCCCTTAGATTCGGTAATCATTCAAAAGAAAATTTAATTGATAACTTAACTGCAATTATCCGAGCGAAAGATTTTCAGAAATATTTTGATCCTGAGATAATTATACAATTTGGCGGCACACCTACATCAAATATTGTACAACATTTCTTTAAGAACTCTAAAGCGGAAAAAATTTTAGTGAACGAGTTTGGTGATAAAAACGATCCTTCACTTACGGTAAAAACTGTTTTACTTGCTAATCCTTCCGAGTTTTGTGATTCTTTACTTCAAGCAGCTAACAACAGAAGTAACCGTGATAGCTGTTGGTTAATTGATTTTCATACAATGAACAATTTTTCCGAAGAGATAAAAAATGAATATTTCAAGAAATCAAAATTTCCATTCGAAGGTAAAATAGCCATTGAGTTATTAAAAACAATACCTAACAAATCGAATTTTATGATATCGAACTCTTCTCCAATCCGCGATATTGATTTTTTTGCCTCTTCGAGTAAAAAACAGATAAACATTTTCACAAACCGCGGCGCAAGCGGAATTGATGGAATCAACTCTACTGCGCTTGGAATTGCGAAAACATCAAAAGAAAAAAATTATCTCCTTATCGGCGACCTTGCATTTTACCATGACCTTAACGGTCTTCACAACGCAATCAAATACAATATTGCCATGACAATAGTTTTAATAAACAACAGCGGCGGAGGGATATTTGAATCCTTACCAATTTCTGAATACAAAGAATTTTTCACAGAGAATTTTTCAACACCGCTGAAAATAGATTTTAAAAAAATTGTTGAAGCCTACGGTGCAACTCATCACAAAATAAAAAACTGGAAAGATTTGAAAGAAAAAGTGATATTATCTTCGAGGAATAAAAAACTTACCGTTCTTGAGATTCAAACCGACGCAAAAGAATCAAAGATTCAGCGTCAGGAATATTGGAACGCAGTTTCTAATAGAATTGTAAAATTCATCCATGATATTAAAAGTTGACGATATTGAGTTTAACCTTCTCTTAAACGAATCCAATCTAAACAGAGACAAAACGCCAATTGTTTTTCTTCACGGTTTTACCGGTGATTCAAGCGATTGGCAATTCCTTCTCGATAAACTTCCCGATAATTTATTACCTGTTGCAATTGACCTTGTAGGTCACGGCAAATCAGGCTCTCCAACTGAACCAAGACATTATACTTGTACAGCAATTGTCCACCAACTCAATTCAATTTTTTCGCAACTAAATTTTCAGAATATTATTCTTGCCGGATATTCCATGGGCGGGCGGGCAGCTCTTTCATATTGCTTAAAACATACTCAACAAATTAGAGCAGCTATTTTTGAAAGTGCCACTCCCGGGATAGAAGATATTTGTTTGAAAAAAGAACGCGTTGAATTTGATTTCCTCTTAGCCGAAAAAATCAAAAATGAAGGTGTTGAACCATTTATTAATTTTTGGTTTGAGACTCCCTTGTTCAAATCGCTAAAAAGTTTACCCGACTTCGAAAAAATTAAGAAAAAAAGATTGGAGAATAATACGACCGGTTTAACTAACAGTCTTTTAAGTTTCAGTACCGGATTGATGATGAGTTATTGGGACAAGCTTAATTCTCTTAATTTTCCGGTTCTACTGATCAGCGGTGAGCTGGATAACAAATACACTAAAATCAACAAAGCAATGAAGTCTAAATTTCCGGATGCTAAACAGAAGACAATTTCGGAATGCGGTCATAATGTTCACATAGAAAAGCCGGAGCTTTTTACTAAATTAGTTGTGGATTTTTTAGATTCTATTGAAAGGAAGAAATGAGTTTAAATTGGATCAAAGCCAAAGATTATACAGACATCATTTATGAAAAGATGGACGGAATTGCTAAAATTACAATCAACCGTCCTGAAAAGAGAAATGCATTCCGACCGGAAACAACACTTGAACTTTATGATGCATTTGCAGATGCGCGTGAAGATACAAATATCGGCGTGATCTTATTAACCGGAAAAGGTCCCGCTAAAGATGGAAAGTATGCTTTCTGTTCCGGTGGAGATCAATCAATCCGAGGTAATAAAGGTTACGTTGGCAAAGACGGCGTTCCACGATTGAATATACTCGATGTACAAAAACAGATCCGAAGTATTCCCAAGCCTGTAATAGCATTGGTTGCCGGATATGCAATTGGAGGCGGTCACGTGTTGCACGTTGTATGTGATTTGACAATTGCCGCAGAGAATGCAATTTTCGGTCAGACAGGTCCAAAAGTAGGCAGCTTCGACGGAGGATTTGGTTCAAGTTATTTAGCTAGAATTATTGGTCAAAAGAAGGCGCGGGAAATTTGGTTTCTTTGCCATCAATATAATGCAGAGGATGCTCTTGCAATGGGATTAGTCAATAAAGTTGTTCCAATTAATCAACTTGAAGCAGAGGGCATTAAGTGGGCAAAAGAAATTTTAGAAATGAGTCCTCTTTCATTACGTTTAATCAAATCGGCATTCAATGCAGAATTAGATGGACAAGCTGGAATTCAAGAACTTGCCGGTAATGCAACACTCCTTTATTATATGAGCGAAGAAGCTCAAGAAGGTAAGAACGCTTACAACGAAAAACGAAAACCGGATTTCAAAAAATTTCCAAGAGTACCATAATTATGATTACTTTATCAAAAGCAAAAAATATTTTAAGAAGAACAAATCCTATCTTCAAAAAAAGTATTTTATTGATGAGATAGGAATATTCGGATCCTATAGCAGAGGTGAACAAAACAGAAAAAGCGATATTGACCTATTGGTTTCGTATAGAAAACCAATTGGTTTAGAGTTCATCGATCTTTCGGATGAATTGGAAGAGTTATTAAATGAGACTTCTGAAAAATTATTGCCGAAGGCATCCCTTCGGGAGAATGGCACGCAGATGAACACTGATTAAGCAGATTTACGCAGATCAAAATCCGTTAAATCCGCGTCATCCGTGTGCTATTAAAAATGTTACCATTCTGTATAATCTTATTTTTCAGAAGTCTCTAAATCATAAAGTTGATTTGGTTTCCAAAGGTGCTTTGAAAAAAAGAATGTATGAGTTCATCAAACTAGAAATTGTCTATGTCTAACAGAAAAATAATGATATCATCAGCTTCAAATACAATTACAAAATTCGATGCATGGATCCTTGCAAGCCGACCAAGAACTTTGGCAGCTGCTGTTGTTCCGGTTCTTGTAGGCACTGCAATAACAATTCATGACGAAAAATTTAAACCGCTCGCAGCTTTGGTTGCACTTCTCTGCGCTCTGCTTATTCAAGTAGGAACAAATTTTGTAAATGATCTTTTCGATTTTCTTCACGGAACGGATAAAAAAGACCGGATCGGACCGCAGCGTGCGACTGCTTCCGGTATTCTTTCTATTTTTGAAATGAAACTCGGAATTTATTTTTCTTTTGGATTGAGTATTATCTTTGGACTCTATCTGATTTATCTCGGCGGTTGGTTTATTTTAATTATAGGTGTGCTTTCAATCCTTGCCGGTATTGCTTACACAGCGGGTCCGTTTCCGCTTGCATACAATGGTCTTGGTGATATTGCCGTATTTTTGTTTTTCGGTTTTATTGGAACTGTTGGAACATACTACGTTCAAGCGAATCAAATAACTACCATGGCGTTTTGGTCCTCGGTTCCCGTTGGCGCATTAATAACAAATATTTTAGTTGTGAATAATTACCGTGACCGCGAAGAAGACCGTTCAAACGGAAAAAATACTTTAATTGTTATTTTTGGTGAGCGATTCGGTCGTATTCAATATGTTTTTTTCATGATCATATCCTATGCAATACTTTTTATTGTTTACTTCACATTCAAGAAAGAAATCTTTGTCTTCCTACCACTTTTAAGTTTGCCTCTTGCAATAAAACTGATCAAGATGATTTATACTTTGCGCGGAAGTGAATTGAACAAAACATTAGAGCTTACCGCAAAACTTTCCGCTTTGTACGGTTTGCTATTTGCAGCCGGAATTCTTTTATGACCATAAATAATTTCAAATACTTCCCTTTCTCACTCAAACTCAAAAACCCATTTCAAACATCATCCCAAACAATCACCGAACGAAATGGATTTATTATTTCAATATCAGACGAATTAGAAAATACCTTATTCGGCGAATGTTCTCCCCTTCCGGGATTTAGTTTAGAAACCATTGAAGATGCGGAAAGAATTTTAAGGGGATTGCAATATCAGATAGTCGGTTTTAGTGCTGAAGAAAATCTTAATTCGGTCGCTGCTTTGCTCTCAGAATTTCATCTTGTTCCTTCTCTTCAATTCGCACTTGAACAAGCCGTCATAGGTTTGATAATTAAGCGCAACAAGAATTTTATTAAAGACTCTTTTGCAACCGTAAAATCGGAATTTGGGGTCAATGCTGTAATCGGTTTTGGCGAAGAAGAAAATATTCTGGATCGAATTAACGAAAAATTCAATGAGAGCTACAGTACATTCAAGATAAAAATTGGAAGAGATGATTTTGATTTGGATTATAGAATAATTCAAAGCGTACATGAAAAATTTGGAGACAAAATTAAAATACGTTTAGACGCCAATCGGAAATGGAGTTTTGAAAATGCAAAATCTTTTATAGAACGACTTGCAATTTTCGGTATTGAATACATTGAAGAACCATGCAGCAACTTATATGACAATCTGCAACTTGCGCAAACTTCTACCGTACCAATCGCTTTAGATGAATCGCTCTCCTCGATCGAAGATGTTCACAAGGTCATAAGTGATGGTTATATCAATTTTATCATCTTGAAGCCAATGATCTATGGAGGAATTATTTCTTCTTTACAAATAATTCAAGAAGCCTGGAAGAAAAATAAAAATGTAATTATCTCTTCATCATTTGAAAGTGCAGTTGGTAAAAGTGCTTTGGTTTTGTTGGCAACTTTAGTAAATCATTCATTCGCTCATGGACTCGATACTTCGGAATACTTCAAGCAAGACATTTGCAGAGATCTTTATGAAGTGAATAACGGAAAGATTTTTTTTGATCATAACAACTTTCCACCACACTTTGATTTATCACTCTCATGATCAGCATCGGCAATACAAATCACTGGTTAAGTGAACAAGCGACCATGCAGCCAAACAACCAAGCTATAATCACATCAGAAAAAACTTTTACCTACTCTGAATTTTACGAAGAATGTCTTGGCGTACAAAGTTATTTCGATCAACTTGGCATCAAAGAAAAAGATCACGTTGGAATATTGTTTGGACACAACTACGAATTTTTTGTAATTGTAAATGCACTCTGGCTCATCGGCACGGTTCCCGTTCCGCTCAATACCCGTCACACCACCAAGGAGATTCAGAATCAACTTCGCCAAGCAGACATTAAGTTTTTAATCATAGATGAAACTCTTAAATCACAATTCGCGTCATTGATATTTCAGAATAAAACATACCTAAATAAAGTTACGAAGTACGAAGTACGAAGTACGAAATTCAACATTTTGCATTCTGCATTCTGCACTCAACATTCCGCTTTAATCATGTTTACCTCAGGAAGCGCCGGAAAACCGAAAGCAGTTGTGCACACATTTAACTCGCTTCTCGAAAGCGTAAAAGCAACCGATTCGTTCGCGGATTTATCAGCCGAAGATGTTTGGCTTGCTTCTCTTCCACTATATCATATTGGCGGATTTATGATTCTTGTCCGCTCATTAATTACCGGCTCTTCAGTTGTGTTCCCGGATTCGCTTGAATATAAAGACATCCTCCTTGCAATTCATAAATTTCCGCCGTCTCATATTTCAATTGTCCCCACGACCCTTCTTCGTTTATTAAATGATAATGTTTCTCCAAATACCAATTTGAAATTCGTTTTTCTCGGCGGCGGACCGTCGGAAAAAGAATTCATTTTAAGTGCAGTCAATCAAGGATGGCTTATTGTAAAAGTTTATGGGTCTACTGAAACGTGTTCGATGGTAACTGCTCTTCTTCCAAAAGAAATAAAATCTAAACCGGATTCGGTCGGAATACCTCTTGGCGAGAATAAGATCAAGATCATGAGCAAGAGCAAGAATGATTTAGGTGAAGTTGCGGTATTTTCAAAATCACTTTTTAAGGAATATTACAACGATCAACTAACAACAAACAACGAACTGAAAGACGGATGGTATCACACCGGCGATTATGGTTGGCTTGATAGAGAAGGATATCTTTACATTGCATCACGGAGAGAAGATTTAATAATCACCGGCGGAGAAAATGTTAGCGCACATGAAGTTGAAACCGCCATTAAATCTCATCCGTTAATTAAAGACGCCTTTGTCTTCGCGCTTCAAGATAAAAATTGGGGACAAATAGTTTGTGCGGTAATAGTAACGGACAATTTTAGTGAAGATGAAATTAAAAATTTTCTAAAAACGAAAATTGCCGGATATAAGATTCCGAAGCTTTTTTTTTCCATGGAAAAGATTCCAAGAAACGAATTAGGAAAAGTAACGCGCGCTGCTATTTTTAAACAACTTAACTTAGATTAGTCTTCATTTTTTCATAAAACTCTTTTGGTAATTCTATCTTCTTAAATGCATCTTTAAGAACGCAGACGTGCACTGTCTTTGCAATGGCAGTAAACTGACCGTCTGTTTTATAAAACTTGTAGCTCAATTCAAAAGAGGAATTTTTCAATAGACTGACAACCACATCAACACGAAGTTCGTCTCCGACTTTAATGGGTCTAACATAATCTGCTTCCGCATGAATGATCGGCAGAATAAAATCTTTATCAAAGAAATAATCTCTTTCTGTATGCAGACTTCTCAAGAAATCCTCATAGGCGGCGTGAACAAATTTGAATAAACTGGCATAAAAAATAATTCCGGCTGGATCGGCATCATAGAAATAAACTTTAACTTTAGTAGTAAACATAATCCCTCTCCTTTTCTAAGAACAAATTTAATCAACTCTTCTCCATTTCACATTAACTTTTTTGTGTTTAATTTTATTATAAACAAAAAAAGAAAAAACCTTGACCGCAAAATATTGCTACATTTTTTTCATCGCTCTGTTCATTTTTTCATTAAACAATATTTCAGGACAGCAATCCGAAATTAAAAAAGAGTATTACTCCAGCGGCAAATTGAAATCGGAAGGTGTTTACATCGAGGGGTTACGCAACGGCATTTATAAAGAATATTACGAAACAGGTAAACTTTGGAAGGAATGGAATTACGTAAACGGAAAAGAAGAAGGGATTTCCACCTGGTACTTTGAAGATGGCACAAAAAGCATGGAGTGGAATTACCGGAACGGAAAACTTGAAGGCAAATCAAAATGGTACTATGAAAGCGGAGAGCTTTGGGCAGAACCGGTTTATCTGAATAATATTCAAGAAGGACCAAGTCAAACTTATTACAAAAGCGGAAAACTCCAGGCAATATGGAATTACAACAACGGAAAACTAAACGGAATTTCAAAAATATTTTTTGAGAATGGCAAAGTTGAAGTCGAACGAAATTACATAAACGATAAGCTTGAAGGCATTAGTAAAGTCTATACTGATTTCGGAACACTCGCACTCGAAGCCAAATATAAAAATGATCAGCTGGACGGAACATCATACTTCTACTATCCCGACGGCAAAATAAAAGTCATTGATACATACGAGAACGGTCAGATCATCAAGCGCGAACGCTACGATTACGGTGCCAAAGTAGGAAAAGTTGAAGAAAATTTTGATGAATACTATGATGAAGGAACATTGAAACGCCACGTAAATTTCCGAGATGGAAAGTTGGACGGATTGATAAAAGAATATTATATCAGCGGCTTTTTGAAAGCAGAGTTAAAATATAAAAATGGATTGATTGAAGGCGAGAATAAATTTTATCACGATGGCGGCACACTTTCAGAACTTGCGAACTTTAGTGCCGGGATGAAGAATGATCTCTCTATTAAATTCAATAAAGACGGAGTAAAAATAGCAGAGCAGAATTACGTAAATGATATACTTGATGGCAGCGCAAAAACTTTTTACCTTTCCGGTGAAATTGAATCCGAGCAAAATTACAGTAACGATAAATTGAACGGGATGGTAAAAATATATTTTAAGAATGGTTTACTTGCTGCAGAAGAAGATTATCGCAATGGTTTAAGGGATGGGATTGTAAGAAGATATTATCAAAACGGAAGACTATCGGATTTACTTTCGTACAAAAGCAATCTGTTAGATGGAAAATGTTATTCGTATGATGAAGGCGGAAAGATCATTCGCGAGGTTGAATATAAAGACGGAGAATTAATTTTAGGAGACCTCTGAAAAGTAGAATTGTACAGAACTACAACATTTTTAATAGCACACAGATGACGCGGATTTGACGGATTTTCGCGGATTAAATCTGTGTTAATCTGTGTCATCCGTGTGCTATTCTTAATTTTTCAGAGGTCTCTTTAGAATAAACCGTTGAACCTGTTCGCCGAATGCGGGCGGAACGGTTTTTTATTTTTGTTCATCATTCATAGCCCCTATTTAAATCGTGAGCAATGTTTAATCTATTTTCCTTATCACAAACAAATCC
Source organism: Bacteroidota bacterium (assembly GCA_021801605.1). Lineage (GTDB taxonomy): Bacteria > Bacteroidota > Ignavibacteria > Ignavibacteriales > Melioribacteraceae > Fen-1258. The sequence continues at coordinate 20,650 of JAJYXU010000015.1, read as the reverse complement.
ATAAACTCACTTCCGAATGCAAGCGATGGAGTATACGTACCCGGCAATATTTCATTCTTTGAAACTCTTACGGCACACTCCGCTGCGCCTTTTGCTGTTAGATTGTAACCTTCCATCACCTGATAAACTTCTTCTATCATCTTCCCTTTTGCATTTTCGACGCGTCCCCAAATATATGTTGCCGCAGAATCACGTTCGGATTTAGTTGGTCCGGTTAAATATTTCTTGATGTACCCCGAAATAAGGTTTTTTACCAATTTCATTTTTAAAATTTTTAGAAGGAACAGAAACAGTTTTCTAAATTTAATAACGATGCCCGGCATAGCAAGATAAACTTCTACATTAGGAATTTTTGTTGAGTGAAAAGATGAATACACATCTCCCCATGGAATTGAGATACCGGAAAAAGAAAAATTTTTCCATTTGAGATCTACAACAAACTCTCCAATTTTGGATTCTATCAATTTACCATCGCGTCTAATTCTTCCGGTTCCTCCAAGAAATCCAAGAGAAGTAAGCAATGTGCCACGAGAAATTTTTCCACGCTTGTTCAAAAAACCAAGTTTAAGGTGAATTGCATCGGGCATCTTTTCGCTCAAACGTTTGGCAAGGCAATCGGTTGGAATAATATCGAAACCGACACTGGGCAAAATAACAATACCACTCTCTTTAGCTTTGCCATCCAACGAAAACGCGAGGTGCATAACCGGCATCTCGCCAGTGATGTCTAAGTAATTTGTTTTTGTACGCAGGCACGCTTCCATTAAATCTTTGGCGGTTTGTATGAAAGGACCAGCACAATTTATTACCGTATGAATTTCTTTGAGTTCAGCATCAACTTTTTCCTCATCAAAAAGATCAAACGCTTTGTATTCGCAATTATATTTCTGAGCAAGGTGTTTCAAAGCCGTTTCATTTCTTCCGGCAAGAACCGGCCTGATTTTCCGTAAAAGGAGTTCTTTAATTATAAGTTGTGCGGAATATCCGTTTGCGCCATAAATCATCAAAAGAGGAATTGAAGTATTCATTTCATTTCTCAATCAGTTTAGTTGCTGCGATAATAATTAATAGAGCTCATTCTTCCAAACTGTTCAAAGGTTTCATTCATTTTAGAAAAGAAATACCTAAATTTGAAGAAGAATAAATATTTCCTTTTATGTCTAAGAAAAAAATTCTTTTTATATGCGGTTCGCTGAACCAGACTTCAATGATGCATCAGATCTCTAAACATCTGGAAGATTATGATTGCTTCTTTACGCCATATTACGGCGACGGATATATCAAGTTCCTTGTCGACAAAGGTTATTTAAAATTCTCGATTTTAAATGGTACTTTTAGATGGAACACTGAGAAGTATTTAAAGGAACATAATCTTCAAATAGATTACCGCGGCATAAACAACAATTACGATTTGGTTTACACATGCGCCGATCTAATAATGCCGAAGAACATTCGCAAAAAGAAGGTGATCCTCGTTCAAGAAGGAATGACTGATCCGGAAAATTTAATGTTCTATCTGGTCAAGTATCTTAAACTTTCCCGCTGGCTCGCAAGTACATCAGCTATGGGTATATCAAATAAATATACTCTGTTCTGCGTGGCTTCGAATGGATATAAAGATTTTTTCATTCGCAAAGGCGTAAAAGCGGAAAAGATTATAGTTACAGGAATTCCAAATTTTGACAACTTACAGCAATTTTTAAATAGCGATTTCCCGCATAAGAATTTTGTTCTCGTTGCAACTTCGGATGCACGCGAGACTTATAAAATCGAAAACAGAAAAAGATTAATTCAAGATTGTGTTAGAATTGCAAACGGACGACAGCTTATTTTCAAACTGCATCCTAACGAAAATATTGAACGTGCAACACGAGAAATTAAGAAATTCGCTCCCGGTGCATTGGTTTATACAAGCGGAAACATTAATTACATGGTTGCTAACTGCGATGCTTTGATCACTCAGTTCTCATCTACGGTGTATGTAGGAATCGCTTTTGGCAAAGAAGTGCACTCCGCTTTTGATATTGAAGAATTAAAACGGTTGATGCCGATTCAGAACAACGGAACATCTGCCGAACAAATTGCGAGAATTGGTAATCACTTAGTTGAAGTACCTGAAGCAACTTTAGAAGAAATTCATCAGAAGTTTGATTTAAAAATAGAGTAAGGAATGGAACGCTGATCATTATGATTGCTTATGATTAGTTAAGATCATAAACCATCATAACTATCATAAAAAATCTGCGTTCCATTACAATTAAAAATGAAAATTGTAACCGTCATACAAGCACGAATGTCTTCCACCCGATTGCCGGGCAAAGTTATGTTGCCAATTCTTGGTAAGCCGCTGCTAATTCGAATGGTTGAGCGCGTAGCCGCATCGGAACTGGCTGGAGAAATTGTTATTGCTACATCAACAAATAAAGATGATGATGAAATTGAAAAATTGTGTATGCAAGAAAAAATTAAATGTTTCCGGGGACATTTAACAGATCTTCTTGACCGGCATTATCAAGTAGGTAAATTACTTGACGCTGATGCGATCGTAAAAATTCCATCCGATTGCCCGCTGATAGATCCAAAAGTAATTGATAGAGTTTTGCGGTTTTATATCAACAACTCAGACAAATATGATTTCGTAAGCAATCTGCATCCCGCAACCTATCCGGATGGAAATGATGTTGAAGTGATTTCTTTCGAAGCACTTGAACAGACCTGGCAAGAAGCGGATAAAAATTTCGAACGTGAACACACTACTCCATTTATATGGGAGAATCCGGATAAATTTCGTATTACGAATATTGAGTGGGAAACTGGTTTGGATTATTCAACTTCCCACCGGTGGACAATTGATTTCGAGGAAGACTACCAGCTGATCAAGAATATTTATGAAGAACTTTATCCAAACAATTCTATTTTTAGTCTCGACGAAATATTAGATTTGCTTAAGCGAAAACCGGAAATTGCAGAGATCAACCGGAAATACCTGGGCAATTATTGGTATGAAGATCATCTGAATGAACTAAAACACATTGACGAATACAAAAACAAAATCTCACTAAAATGAAAAAGCAAAAATTACTAGAATTGGGACAAACTTCCCTGCGAGTCCGCGAGCATATTATCCGTTTGAGCGGTAACGGCGGCTGTTTTATTGGCGCCTCTCTTTCCTGCGCGGATTTAATTGTCTATCTCTACAAAGAGTTTCTTAATGTTTCTAAAGAGAACTTGAAAGATCCTAAACGTGATTATTTTTTCTTATCAAAGGGGCACGATGTGCCAGCGCTTTATGGAACTTATGTTGAACTTGGCTGGCTTGAAGAAGAACGTTTGAAAAACCATCTTAAGACAAACGATTTCATCTACTGGCATCCTAACAGAAATATCCCGGGCATTGAGTTTCATTCCGGTTCGCTTGGTCATAATCTTTCTGTTGCAATGGGTGTGGCGATGGATTGCAAACTGCGAAAGCAAAAGAATAAAATTGTTGTTGTTGTAGGCGATGGCGAACTCAACGAAGGGTCGATGTGGGAGGCGCTACTTGTCGCTTCAGCTTATAAATTGGATAATTTGCTGATCGTTGTTGACCGCAATCAGTTTCAAGCTAACATACAAACGGAAGATTTGATTCCTTTAAAACCGCTCGCCAAAAAATTTGAGACGTTTGGATGCAAAGCTAAAAAAGTGAACGGTCATAATTTTGAAAAGATGGATGAGATATTTAAAAAATTTCCGTTCGAGAAAGGAAAAGTCTCCGTAGTAATCGCTGAAACTGTACGTGGCAAAGGATTACCTAGTATTGAAAAACGCGCCGACCGCTGGTTTGTAAATTTCAAAGAGGAAGAGATAGAACAACTTCTAAAAGAACTGCACGGCGCTAAAAAGACTAAATTAACTTCAGAAACAATTGTGGTAAGATGAAAATGACATACGCAGATATTTTACTCGATCTTATAAATAAAGATGACCGCTACATGATTATGACATCGGAGAACAGAGCGGCATTCAGAAATCTTCCCCCGCTGATCAAAAATAATTTTATTGATACCGGCATTACTGAACAAACTATGATCGGAATGGCGGCAGGATTGGCATTACGCGGAAGAACACCAATCGTTCACGCGCTGGCTACATTTTTAACAATGCGAGCATTTGAGTTCATCCGCTCAGATGTTGGCATTGCTAATCTTCCGGTAAAAATTGTTGGCGCCGTACCGGGATTTTTATCGGATGGGAATGGTCCTACTCATCAGGCATTAGAGGATGTTTCGATCATGCGCGGCATTCCTCCGATGAATGTCTTTTGCCCGGCTGATGAAGAAGATATGCTGAAAGGATTGAAGAGCGTCTTCACTCACCCCGCACCGTTTTATATTCGTTACAATCCTACAGAAGCGCTTGTCGAACACAGCAAATTTGAAATAGGGAAAGCTGAAGTTTTTGGCGAAGGGACTGATGTGGCAATTCTTGTTTATGGGTTTTTATTCGGAGAAGCATTCAAAGCAAAAGAAATTTTGGAATCAAAAGCTATTTCTGTACGATTGATAAATATCCGCACACCAAAACCGGTTGACGAAGAAACAATTTTGAAAGCAGTTGATGAATGCAAGTTAATAGTTACTGTCGAAGATCATTTCATCACCGGAGGACTTTATACAATTCTTGCTGAAGTTCTTTTACGGAACAGAAAAACTGCGAACGTTCTTCCCTTTGCTTTGATGAATAAATGGTTTAAGCCGGCGTTGCTTAATGATGTTCTTCAGTATGAAAGATTTGCTGGCGAATTAATGGCAAAAAGAATATTAGAAACAATAGCACACGGATGACGCTGATAACACAGATTCACGCAGATTTATCTGTGAAGATCCGTTAAATCTGTGTCATCTGCGTTCCATTAAAGAGGAAACTATGGCAAATAAAATTTCATTACAAAACGATTACCCAACAATCACAAAATCAGACGAACTCTACAATCGCGCTCTAGGTTTAATTCCATCAGTAACGCAGACACTTGCTAAAGGACCGGGACAATGGGTAAAGGGAGTGGCACCGAAGTATTTAGTTAAAGGAAAAGGTTCTCATGTGTGGGATGTTGATGGCAACGAATATATTGATTACATGATGGGCGTTGGTCCCCTTTCGCTTGGTTATGCTTATCAAAAGGTTGATGACGCAATCAAGAAGCAATTGGAAGACGGAATTACTTTTTCAATGATGCACCCGCTTGAAGTTGAAGTTGCCGAAATGATTAGACAAATTGTGCCGAATGCAGAAGCTGTCCGATATAGCAAAACCGGCGCTGATGCAACAAGCGCAGCGGTTCGTCTTGCACGCGCTTATACCGACAAGAATAAAATTTTATGTTGCGGCTATCACGGCTGGCATGATTGGTACATCGCTGTCACAGCGCGCAATCATGGAATTCCGGAAGCCGTTCAGGCAATCTCTTATACATTCAACTATAACGATATTGATTCTGTAAAAAATTCTATTGATGACGATGTTGCTGCTGTAATTCTTGAACCGGTTGTGTTCATCGAACCGAAAGATGATTTTCTTCACAAGCTCGCAGATCTCTGTAAAGAAAAGAATGTCGTTTTAATATTTGATGAGATGTGGACAGGATTCAGAATGGCACTTGGCGGCGCCCAGGAATATTTCGGAATTACTCCGGATCTGGCGACGTACTCAAAAGCAGTTGCCAATGGGATGCCTATTTCAATTCTTACAGGCAAAAGAAAAATTATGGATCTTGCCGATGAAGATATTTTCTTCTATACAACATTCGGAGGCGAAGCGCTTTCTCTCGCGGCTACTAAAGCTACTATTGAAGAACTGCGCGACAAAAATGTTCCGAAATTTCTGAACGATCGAGGGGAGAAATTAAAAAATGGATATAACACAATCGCTCAGAATCATGGAATGGATTATACAAAAGCGATCGGATACAACTGGCGTTCTATGGCAACATTTGAAGAAAAAGCCGGCGATCCGCTTGTTCAAAAATCTTTGATGCAGCAGGAGATGATTAAACGCGGTATTCTATGGCAGGGATTTCATAATATGTCATTCTCTCATAGCGATGCCGATGTTGAATACACACTTCAAGCCATGGAAGAATCACTTGCCGTTTTGAAAAATGCTGTTCAAAAAAATAATTTAATAGAAATTCTTCGGGGTGAACCGGTTCAGCCCGTATTCAGAAAAGTTGATAACTTCAATATGAAACCGGTGAAGAAATAGTTATGGGTGAAGAACGAAGAGTGTAGAGTGAAGAATAAAAAGGATTTTTAATGGAAATGTTTAGTCTGAAAAATAGAACAGCGATAGTAACCGGTGCGCTTGGATTAATCGGCAAAGAACATTGCAAGGCATTGAGTGAAGCCGGTGCCAATGTTGTAGTTGCTGATGTTGACGAAATTAAATGCACTGAGTTTGCCGGAACACTTCCAACTGAATCGATCGGTGCCGCACTTGATGTTACTAATCCCGAATCAATAAAAAATCTGCGCAATAAAATTTTGGAGAAATTTGGACATATCGACATTCTGGTGAACAATGCGGCAATTAATGATATGTTCGAAAATCCAAAAGCAGCAAGCGAACAATCAAAGTTTGAAAATTATCCTTTGGAACTGTGGCAAAAATCGGTTGATGTAAACTTGACCGGAGTATTTTTATCTTCACAGATTTTTGGAATTGAAATGGCGAAACAGAGATCAGGAAGCATTATTAATATTGCTTCAACTTACGGAATAACCGCGCCTGATCAATCTCTTTACATCAAACAAGATGGAACGCAGTCATTCTTCAAACCCCCGGCTTATTCCGCCACAAAAGGCGCTGTGATAATGTTTACTAAATATCTTGCTGCTTACTGGGGAAAGGATGGAGTGCGCGTTAATACTTTAACTCCCGGCGGTGTAGAAAATAATCAGGATGAATTTTTTATTGGAAAATATTCAGCTAAAACACCTTTGGGAAGAATGGCTAATCCTTCAGATTATAAAGGCGCGTTAATCTTTCTTGCCAGTGATGCATCAAGTTATATGACCGGCGCCAATCTTATTGTGGATGGCGGATGGACGTGTTGGTGAAGAAAGGAAAGAAGGAAAGAGAAAATTTAAAACCTTTAAAACAATTGAATGGTTTTTTATATGAAAAAAAAATTGACTAAGAACCAACTGCTGAAACGCGCTTCTAAAATAAAATTGCTTTTAACTGACGTTGACGGCGTTTTTACTGATACAGGCGTTTATTATTCCGAGCAGGGTGAATTGATGAAACGCTTTTCTATACGCGACGGAATGGGTGTTGAGCGCTTAAGAAAACTTGTTAATGTAGAAACCGGAATAATAACCCGTGAAAAAACATTAATAGTGAAAACCAGAGCGCAGAAATTAAAGATTGACGAACTGCACATGGGCGTTTATGAAAAAGAAAAAACTCTTGAAAAAATTCTTTTAAGAAAAAATCTCAAACCGGAAGAAATTGCTTTTATTGGCGATGATACAAACGATATCGAAATTTTAAAAAGTGTTGGTTTATCCGCTTGTCCTATAGATGCAACAAAGTTTGCTAAAGACGTTGTGGATCTGATTGTAGAAAGCAAAGGTGGTTACGGCGCTTTCCGCGACTTCGCGGAAATAATTATCGAAGCAAAGACAAAGAAGAAATTATATAGAAAGGATGATGATGAAATCAAACAAAGTTAAGGTCGGCAATAGATTGATAGGTGAAGGAGAACCGGTTTACATCATCGCGGAAATTGGAATCAATCACAACGGTTCAGTCGAACTGGCAAAAAAATTAATTGATGGCGCTGTCTTTGCGGGCTGTGATGCCGTTAAATTTCAGAAGCGGACACCAGAACTTTGCGTTCCAAAAAATCAATGGAATATGAAACGCGACACTCCATGGGGAAGAATAACTTATATCGAATACCGCCGTAAAGTTGAGTTCGGCTTTGAAGAATATTTAGAGATTGACGGCTACTGCAAACAAAAAGGAATTGATTGGTTTGCATCGCCATGGGATGAAGAGGCGTTGAGCTTTATGGAAAAATTCAAACCGGTTATTCACAAAGTTGCATCTGCTTGTTTAACCAATCATAAACTGTTGAATAAAATTAAAACCACGGGCAGACCGGTCATTCTTTCAACGGGCATGTCAACAATCGAAGAAGTTGAAGATGCTGTGCAAATTTTAGGAACCGATTATTTGATGATCGCTCAAGCGACTTCTAATTATCCATGCAATCTGGAAGAGCTGAACCTTAATATGATTAGAACATACAAAGAAAAATTTCCCGAGGTACCAATTGGTTACTCCGGACATGAAACCGGCTTAGCACCAACATTAGCTGCGGTTGCACTCGGCGCCTCATTCATCGAAAGACACATCACACTCGACCGCGCAATGTGGGGAACCGATCAGGCGGCTTCCGTTGAAGTAAATGGAATGCTGAAGATGGTTCAAGATATACGTGATATTGAAAAAGCACTCGGTGACGGAATAAAAATAGTGTACAAGAGTGAGTATCACAACATAGAAAAACTCAGAAGAGTAAAACCTAACATCACCGCTTAAATTATGTTTCATAATTTATTAGCAAGCTTTCAACCGTTTGAAATTATTTCATACGTGGTTATTATCTCCGCGGCTCTTCTGTTTATAATTCTTGAACGAATTTTCCCGTATAACAAAGATCAGAAAATTTTGAGGGAAGGTTTTTTCAACGATCTGGCTCTCTATACAATAGCTCAGAGTTACATTCTCGGAATAATCATATTCACATTCATCATAAGAATAATTGATAACTCGACCGGACTTTCCCGTTTTCATTTGTTTGCCGGAATTCCAATTTGGATTCAACTCGTATTCTTCACTATAACGCATGATCTATATATCTACTGGATGCACCGATGGCAGCACAGCAACAAATATTTATGGCGATTGCACGAAGCACATCACTCACCAAAAAAAGTTGACTGGCTTTCAGGTTCTCGTTCTCACGCATTTGAAATTTTGATCAATCAGACTATTGAATTTCTTCCCATTGTGTTGCTTGGTTCGCCGCCGGAAGTTATAGCTTACAAAGGAGTAATCAGCGCGGTCTGGGGAATGTATATTCATTCCAATTTAAGTGTGAAGACAGGATGGCTGCAAAAAATCATTAATGGTCCCGAGATGCACAGGATTCATCATACAACCGGCAAAGGACGCAACCGAAATTTTGCAACCAAGCTGGCGATTTGGGATTGGATTTTTGAAACGGGATATATGCCGGAAGATCGTGCAGCCGAATATGGATTAAAAACATTCTTCCCGGATAATTTTTTCAAACAATTTACTTTTGCATTTAGAAACTTTAAGAAAAATTGATCCGTCATTCAAATTGATATGGAAGCGAACATGAGTGAAGAATCTCAAATAGATTCTTCACTCCATTGAAAATAAAACTTTTTACAATCCTTGAATTCTTTTTTCTTTTGGATATTTTACCGAATAAACTAATTTCCTCACAACAGATTTACCGCCGTCGACATCAATCATCCATTTCAATTTACCGGATTCGGAATCGTAAACTGCGCCTGATGAATCAACCAGATTTACAACTATATCTTCCTGCTTTGAAATTGGAATTTGATCTTCTACTAAAATTTTTGCCAATCCCTTTTTATTGTTTTTAACTTTGATCTCGAAAGCAAATGTTCTTTCAACATTACTGCTCAAGAACTTATCTTCTGAAAAATCTTTTAGCACATCGCGGGAAACGGAAATATTTTGATCGCGCCCGAGCGATAATGTAAGAGTATCTTTTGTTGTTGTCGGATTAATTGAAGATTGTCCTACATAAGAATTTTCGAAATAGATATTTGCCTGACCGGGCAGTAAATTATAATTACTCCAATCTGTTAGCCGTGCTACAAGAAAAGCATTGTTATCAAGTTTTGGTGCGGCATAGTATTCATATTTCGCTGGAACGGAAAATTCTTGAAGAGCAACCGAATGCGGTTTACCGTCCGAGGGAATGGAGTATTTAATCGTCGGAGTGAATTCAACGGAAAGCTGTGTCTCAACAACATCAATATAATTTGCCATTGTTTCAGCTTGAGGCGCTACCGCTGCTTCGGATACAACTTGCAATGCGTCTTTAGCAATAGATTTTTGAGCGCCCAATTTCATTTCTCTATAAACTACCGGTCGTTCAAAATCTAAGAACCATGGATTGAGTTCCGGCTTATTATTATTAGCAACCGGATTTCTTGTTGACAGAATAATCTCAACATCTTTCCAATCAAATCCGCTGTTCTGCCAAACGTTTGCTTTGTAACTCAACTGTGCATCTGAATTTATTTTATCCACACGGACATCGTAAGCCGGCTGCCATCCCGCATCATAAATCAAGTATGATAAATCAACTTCTAAAGCTCCTTTAGATTTTGCCGAAACTGTTACAACAATTTCATTTACCGGCTTGTTCAACTGGTTATTTAATTCGTTTAATTGATTTTGAATCCGCTCAATATTTTTTTGATTTTTTTTGATGCTCAAAGAAACTTCATACATTTTATTTTTTATTTCGGTCAGCCGTTTACGGTAATATTCACCCATCTTTTGTAATTCCGAAATGGAAACGCCAATTTTTTCATTCCCAATATTTTTATTTGCAAGGATCAGATCAATTTCAGATCTGAGAACATCATTTTCGTTTTGATTAGATGAGAGTATTCTGTTCTGCACTTCGAGAGAATCCTCAAGCTTTTTTATCTGTGGTGTCTTTTCAACTTGTCCCAAATAATCAAAGCGTTGAACTACCGACATTATAATCGCATCTCCTTTTGCCGAAACATTGATACTGTTTCGATCAATGTTCGAAGCCAATCCAGTTAAGACAACATCGTTCATTCCCATCTCAACTTTAGCTTTTGCCCAATAATTCAATTGTGCGCCTCTCAAAAATACTTTTACATTTGAAAAGGATGGTTTTACAACAATTTCCTCCGATGCAAATGAAATTGAAGAAAAGGAAACCGCTGCCAAAAGAGCAATAATAATTTTTTTCATATGTCTCTCTCTCTGTTTGTTCAAAGATAATGAAACTGTTTCTTATACATAAACAGAAAATTGCCGGTTCCACTATGTGTACAAGATTAACCGGCTGACTTAATCATCTTTCATTCTAAACCGGCTTTCTTTATTTTTCGAAGCACTTAATTAAGGATATATTTCATTCCATTTTAAAATACCTTAATGAAAAAATTATTACTCGAACTCCTTAAAAAATATTTTGATACAATTGCAGAAAATTGGAAAGCAAAACTTTTACCTATTTGCAACAGCAAACTTTCTGCACAGCAGCTTCGCACTTTTGCAGAGAGCAGTGTAAATACTTTTATCGAAGTGATCGAAACCGGCGATTACAAATCCGCCGATCAATATCTGGTAGATACCTACACACTGTTTTCAGAAGCGAATCTAAATCTGCTTGAAGTGAGCCAGTTTTTCAGTCAAGGCAGGTTTGCTGTCTTTAATTTTGTTGAAAATGATGCCATGGGAAATATTGATCCTGTAATTCTTCTTGGATTTTTTGACGAACTGATAGAACAAATTTATGCCCGTTATTCAATCCTTTATCAAGAAACAAAGCTGAAAGAATTAGAATTGAACCGCGACCGGCTCGCTTCAAAACTTGAATTGAGCCAGCAGTACTTAAAAAATATTCTCCATTCTTCTGATCAAGCTATTATGATGGTTGATCAAAACGAAAAATTTATCACATGGAACAAAGGCGCGGAAAGAATTTTCGGTTATACGGAAGATGAAGTTCTTGGTAAACCTTCTTCTCTTCTCTTTCCGGATGGAGAAAAATATGTTAAAGAACTAGAGAGAATTAAAGAAGATGCTAAAAAAATCGGTTATACTAGCATTATTGAATCGGAGCGTAAGAAAAAAAATGGTGAAATAATAACGGTCCGGCTCAGCGTTTCTCAATTACACAGTAGTAATGGAGAATATAAGGGCAGGTCAATTATTTTTAAGGATTATACAGAGTTTAAGCGTCTGCAGGCACAGATTGATCAATCCGAAAAACTCGCTGTAATCGGTCAACTAGCCGCAGGTGTAGCACATGAAATCGGCAATCCGCTTACTTCAATTTCTTCACTTGTTCAAATTTTGCAGCGTAGAAGTCAAGATCAATTTATCAGCGAACAGCTTGTAAATATAAAAGAGAACATTGACCGTATAACGAAAATTGTTAGGGAACTTGTGGATTTTTCCCGTCTACCAAGCTATGAAACCGCAGTTCAAGATATTACAGATGTTTTGAAGACGGCTCTTGGAATAGTTAAGTATGATAAACGCATTCGCAAAGTAAATTTCGAAACAGATTTAAAAAATACTTTACCAGCAGTTCGCGTTGCAGCAGACCAACTTCTTCAGGTATTTATAAATATACTCATCAATGCTTTAGATGCAATTGAAGGCAACGGAACAATTTTTCTAAAATCGGATTTTGATAATAAAAATGTTTACATAGAAATAAATGATGACGGCTGCGGAATGGATGAAATAACTTTAGCACAGATTTTTGATCCGTTCTTCACTACAAAAGAGGTCGGAAAAGGGACCGGACTCGGTCTTTCCGTCAGTTATGGAATCATCAGGCGATTCAACGGTGAGATTAAAGTAAAAAGTAAATTAAAAGAAGGAAGTATGTTTACAATTACTCTTCCTATAGATAATAATTAACGGAGAAATAATGCCAGCAAAAATTTTGATTGTTGATGATGAAAAATCAATCCGGGATTCTCTTAAAATGGTTTTGGCGGAGGAAGGATTTGCAACCGATTCAGCGGCTGATGGCGAGGAAGCACTTCTCAAAATTAAGGACAATAATTACGACGTTGTTATCTCCGACATAAAAATGCCGAAACTTGACGGTATGCAGCTTTTAGAATCTGCTACAAAAATTTCACCGGAAACATTTTTTATTATAATGACAGCTTATGCATCGGTGAAAACAGCAATTGATGCGCTTCGTAATGGCGCATTTGATTATTTGATCAAACCGGTTGAGTTTGAAGATGTTATCATCAGAGTAAGAAGATTGATTGAGTATAAAAAGCTTGCCGCAGAGAATAAATCATTGCGCCAGAGAATTTCTTCCGATTCAGGATATACCAATCTAATTGGCAAAAGTGAACCGATGAAAAAGGTTTTTGATGTTATTTCTCAGGTGTCGCCTACAAACAGTAATGTTTTGATTTTGGGAAAAAGTGGAACGGGTAAAGAACTTGTCGCAAAAGCAATTCACTACAACAGTCTCCGTAAAGACAAAATTTTTCTCCCCATTAATTGCGGCGCAATTTCGGAAAATTTAATTGAGAGCGAATTGTTTGGACATAAAAAAGGATCCTTTACAGGCGCCTCTGATGATAAGGTCGGACTTTTTAAAGTAGCAGATGGCGGAACACTTTTTCTCGATGAAATTGGCGAACTGCCGATAAATCTTCAAGTAAAACTTTTACGGGCAATTGAAGACCGGGAATTTATTCCTGTTGGCGGTATTAAAGCCGTCAGCACCGATGTAAGAATTATCGCAGCATCGAATCAAGACCTTTACGAAAAAACGAAGACAAATGAATTTCGTGAAGACCTTTATTATCGGCTCAATGTTATCGAAATAAAACTGCCTACATTAAACGAGCGTTCTGAAGACATTCCGCTTCTTGTCAACTACTTTATAGATAAATTTTCTAAAGAGATGGGGAAAAAAATCATTGGTGTTGATAACGAAACAATGAAAATACTTTTAGCCCACGATTGGCGCGGCGGTGTGCGCGAGTTAGAAAATGTTATTGAGCGCGCAATGATTTTTGCTTCAAAAGATTACATAACCATTGACAATCTTGCAGAACATTTTCGTGGAAAAAACATTCAAGAAAGTTTTCCCGATATATTGAAAGATGCTATTAAAGATTTTGAAAAAGAACATATATTAAAGACAATCAAAAAATATAATTATAACAAAGAAGAAGCCGCCAAAGCTTTAGATATTGGTCTTTCCTCTCTTTATAGAAAAATGGATGAACTTGGAATTCCAACAAAATCCATCAACGAAGACTAAAGTTTATTCTTTGCCGGGATTTAGAAACAATGCAAGATTAGAATTAATTTTATTATATTAGTTTTAGTTCTCATTGTGTATCGAAGGGTATGGAAAAAGATAAAATCAATTTTGAAGTCTTAAAAGAATTTAACAGCAGATTTAGTAATATTTTCTTTTCGATAAAATATTTAAACGGTTCCTCAAAAAATTTTGTATCAGATTCTGTTGAACAAATTACCGGTTATACCCCTGCCGAGATAAATAGTTTGCCGGAAAACTACTACTCGATTATTTTTGAAGAAGATTTAAGTGCCGTTAAAAATAGTCTGATCGAATTTGAAAACGATCCCGATAAAAATTCAATCGAACTCACTTACAGAATTAATTCCAAATCCGGTAATCAAGTCTGGGTAAAGGAATTTTTAAGTGTGGTACGCGCAGAAACCGGAATAGATATTATTCAAAAAAAAAGCACAGTTCTAAACATCTCCGAAATTAAACTCAACGAAACAGAACTTCGGAGATCTTGCGACTCTCTTAAGGAATTGAATATATCGAAAGATAAATTTATTTCTATTGTGTCGCATGATCTGCGTGCACCTTTCACGACTCTTCTCGGATTTTCAGAAATTCTTCTAAACGAACAAGATGTTTCCGAAGATGAGCGGAATGAATATATCCGGTATATTTATGATGCATCGAAATCGCAACTTAACCTGATTAATTGCCTTCTAGACTGGTCGCGATTACAGACAGGCAGAATAAAGGTGGAACCGGTTCGTCTAAATGTTAAAGCTGTTGTTTCAACCGCAATTACCCCACTCACCGGCGATGCAGTTAGAAAAAACATTGATGTTAAAATTGAAATCCCATCCGATCTTCATATAAATGCAGACGAACGATTGATAAGTCAAGCTATTGTTAATTTAACTACAAATGCAATCAAGTTTACTCCGGAAGGAAAAGAAGTCCATCTTTCGGCAAGCAGATTTAAGGAAGGTATGATTGAAATTGTTGTTCGCGATGAAGGACTTGGAATTTCCGAAGAGAATCAGTCAAAACTTTTCAAGATAGATCAAAAGTTTTCTCTCGTTGGAACCAATGGAGAAAAAGGGAGCGGACTTGGACTAACATTAGTCAAAGAAATTATTGAAAAACACGGCGGGCAGGTTTGGTTCTATTCTCAAGTTGGAGAAGGAAGCGAGTTTCATTGCACCATTCCCGAAGCTAAAAACCTTGTTTTATTAGTTGAAGATGACAAGGGAATTAGAACTCTCTACAAAAAAATAATAGAGCAGGCGCTTCCTAATTTTGAAGTGAAATTTGCAGACAACGGTTACGAGGCAATTGGAATGTACCGGGATCTGCTTCCTACAATAATAATTACCGACCATGATATGCCGCTGATGAACGGGATTCAATTGGTTGAAGCTATTCAGAAAAAAGAGGCGAATAGAACGGTACCAATTATTGTTGTCTCTGCTAAACTTAACGATGAAATCTCCAAAAAATATTTACGCCTTGGTGTTGACAGAATAATTTCTAAACCGGTAGAACATGATTTGTTGGTAAGCCAGATTAAAGAATGTCTTTTTTAACAACAATCACAATCCTCCCATTCTGAAAAAACAGGTGAAAATGGCTGCTGTGAATGACATTGCTGTAAAACATTGGCTCGCACTTTATACAAAACCCCGTCAAGAATTCAAAGCGGCAATTCAGTTGGAAAGTGTTTCAATCGAGTATTACCTTCCTACTTTTACAGCGATGAAAAAATGGAGTGATCGGAAGAAAAAAATTATCGAGCCGCTCTTCCGCAGTTATATTTTTATTCACGTTGCTGAAAAAGAGAGGATGCTGGCTGTTTTTCAAAAAGCAATTGTGAAAACAGTTTCTTTTAACGGTAAGCCATCCGTTATTCCCGATTGGCAGATTGAGAATATTAAAAAAATGCTGATTGAATCTCCGGAAGTATTTGTTACCAATAAAATTGAAGTGGGCACAAAAGTAAAAATAGTTGATGGTCCATTCAAAGATGTAATTGGAGTTGTAACGGGCGCTCAAGAGGACAAATGGCTTTCAGTTTCAATTGACCTGTTAAGATGTTCAGTTAAGGTTCGGCTCCCAAAGGAAAGCGTTCTCAAATTTCCTTAAAGTAGTTTTCTCCTTCCAGATATTTTTTAGTAAATTGAAATAGAACTAAGGACACACCTTTAATATGTTAGATCAAAAAGCACTTAATGAATTTTCTATTGGCGACGAACTTCTAATTTTTCTTATCGTTAGCAAATGTGAAGTTAAAACCTCTAAAAACGGAAAGTTATTTCTCAATCTGGAATTGCGCGACAAATCAACTGCTCTTCCTTCTAAAGTTTGGGACAATGCGGAAGAGTACGCGAAAAAATTAAAAGAAGGTACTGTTGTAAAAGTTGCAGGACTGATAGAAGATTTTAACGGCGCACCGCAAATTAAGATTGATAAAATTCGCCCGGCGCAGGAAAGTGATAATGTTAAACCGGAAGATTTTTTGCCAAGATCCAAACGCCCGCTTAATGAAATGATAGATGAACTGAATCAAGTTATTGAATCTGTTAATAACCAATATTTGAATAAACTATTAAGAATAATTCTCTCCGGAGAAAATCTTGATAAATATGCGCGTACACCGGCTGGTAAAGGATGGCATCATGCTTATATTCATGGTTTACTGGAACATACTCTCGAGATAGTTCGCATCTGCAAGCTGATGTGTTCAATTCACTCCGATCTTAACCATGATCTATTAATCTCCGGCGCTCTGCTTCATGATTTTGGCAAAACAGAAGAGCTTACTTACGATTCTGTTTTCGATTATTCAGATAAAGGAAAGTTGATCGGGCATATAATGATTGGTGCAATTACAGTTGATAAAACTGCCTCATCAATACCAAACTTTCCGGAAGAATTAAAAACTCATTTGATACATTTAGTTCTAAGTCATCAAGGCAAGTTGGAATTTGCATCTCCTGTTGAACCGAAAACTTTGGAAGCAATCGCACTTTATCAGGCAGATGAACTTAGCGCAAAGACAAATGCGTATAAGTATGCAATCGAGGCAGATAAGAATAAAGGAGGCAGGTGGACAAGATTTCTTCCGCTTGCAGAGACTTCTTTATTCATTCCAGATAATAACTCAGACAAAACAGATTAAGGGTAAATCTATCATCAAACTAATTAAGGAATGCATTATGGAAAGAACAAACAGATCTTTCATTTTACTTGTCATCTTTGTTTTAACATCTTTTGGGAGAATAAATGCCCAATCACTAGATGCTCTAATGGATGAAGGGGAGAAATATTACAAAGAATTCAATAATGAAAAAGCTCTTGATGCTTTTAAGAAAGCTGAAAAAATAGAACCTAATAATTATGAAGTGCTCTGGCATTTATCACGCACTTACGTTGATATTGCAGACCGGATGCCTGCCAGCACAAGCGAACAAGAAACCGCACAGCTTGCTGTTTTTCAAAAGGCACTTGATTATGCAGATAAATCAGTTAAATTAAAACCTGAACTATCGGCAGGATTTTTGCGCCGTGCTATTGCCAATGGAAAGATCGCTTTGTTTAAAGGAGTCTTTTCGGTTGCTGGAGTTGTAAATAGTGTTAGAACAGATGTAGAAAAAGCAATTCAGCTCGGCAACGGTGGAAATTTTATTCAAGGTGTAGCCCATTACGTTTTAGCAAGAACACATGCAAGGACGAGCGAAAAATGGAAACCAGCACGTTCTATTCTTGGATTGGGCTGGGCAGATAACGAAATAGCTTTAACGGAATATAAGAAAGCTATTGAGATTTATCCGGGCTATATGATGTTCTATGTTGATTATGCACTCTCACTTATTCGCGAAGATGATTACAAAACCGCACGCGAAATGTTAAACAAAGCTCTTACGTGTCAGTTTCAGCATCAAGATGATGAGAAACGTTTAGCTGAAGCAAAAAAACTTTTAAATGATATTAAAGACGAATAATTTTTATTTCGTAGAGGTTGTCTCATAAGTAAAATTTTTTAAATAATAGACCGCTGATAAACACAGATTAAACAGATTTTCGCAGATTTTTTATTTGAATAATTACTTATGAGACAACCTCTTTTCTTTCTGACTATCTGAACAGATTAAAAATCTGCTCTACATGCAAATCATAATGGAATTCAAGAAAGAGTTTCTACAAAAATTACAATCCGCAAAAAAAATTGTATTCTTTACCGGTGCGGGAATCTCTGCAGAAAGCGGAATCTCAACATTCCGCGGTAAAGATGGAATCTGGAATAAAATGAAACCGGAAGAGCTTGCCAGCTTCGATGCCTTTATGCGTAACCCGGATTTAGTTTGGGAATGGTATCAGCACAGAAGGGATATAGTTAATAAAGCTCAACCGAATGCAGGACATACTGCCATTGCTGAATTTGAAAAATTTTTTGATGTATCGGTCGTAACACAAAATATTGATAACCTGCACCGCAGCGCCGGCTCTAAAAAAATTTTTGAACTTCACGGCAATATCGAAAGAAATTTCTGCATCAACTGCCACACATTTTATAATTCTCTCGAAATTGAATTATCCAATACGGTACCAAAATGTTCTAAGTGCGGAGGGCTGGTTCGTCCGGATGTAGTTTGGTTTGGAGAAATGCTTCCTCAGGATGAATTCAGCGAAGGCGAAAAAGCTGCTGAATGGAGCGATATCTGTTTTGTCGTTGGAACATCCGCGGTTGTTTATCCTGCGGCTTATATACCAATGAGTGCGAAGCGGGGCGATTCCTATCTTGTAGAAGTAAATATCGAACCGACCGAATTATCGAGCTACGCTGATTATTCATTGTTTGGTAAAGCGGGAGAAATTTTACCGAAAATTTTAGAAGAAGTAAAGAAATTTAAGAGTTGATTTTGGGGGTTTTTCTTCTTTTAGGATAAATACGGATAAGTGTGCGGAGCGCATTGTTGACATCTTTAGAAGAAGAAAAAACCTTTGCAACATCTTCGTCAATTTGAACCACAACTTGTTTTTCTGTTTTTGCAAACCGATTCGGTTTTGATTTGCGGTAATCGAAGTTATATTCTTGTTTCCTCTTCTGCATAACTATTCTCTGTTTCAAAAACACGCACTTTTATTGAATGAATATTCTTGGGAAGATTAGACAATTTGATTTTTTCTAGCAGATAGAGACAAATATTTTCCGCAGTGGATTCGAAATCAACAATAACTTTTTGCGAGTTTAATTTGTCGAGTGCTTCAATTACTTCTTTATCATTCTTAGAAACCATAAATGAATGATCAAGTTCTTCTATTATAGGACCGATTATTTTCTTCACGTCAAAATAATCTACAACCATTCCGTTAGAATCCGTGTCCCCGGTCAGTTCAACCATACATTTATAAGAATGCCCGTGCAAGTTTTTACATTTACCTAAATGAAAAGGAAGACGGTGCCCCATTTCCCAATGAAATTCTTTTGCAATTTTCATTAAACGCCTTTAGCTGTTGGTTCCCAAATATATTTATGTATCTGCAACTGATATCTAATTTTTCCCGGAGGAACGGATGACCATGTTTTATCTTCCAAAATCCATTCAACAAGTTTTACCGGTTCCAACCGACCAAAAATCACAGAAAACAAAATTGTGCATTTTTCCAGCAAGTTATATTTACCAATAATTTCTTTCGACCATTCATAATCATCACGATTTCCAACGACAAATTTAATTTCATCCGTCGGTTTAATAAAATTCAAATTTTCGTAGAGATTTTTTTTCATCATATTGCTCGAAGGGCATTTCAAATCCATTATTATCATTACGCGTTTATCAATATCTTTTATTGGAAGACTTCCCCCGGTTTCGAGCATCACTTCAAATCCACCGTCACATAATTGTTTCATCAGATCAAGAGCTTCATTTTGAAATAACGGCTCTCCGCCTGTAATTTCAACTAAGTTGCAATTATATTTTTTCACCTCATTCACAATTTCATCAATTGTCATCTCCGCGCCGTCATTAAAAGCGTATTCAGAATCGCAATACGAGCAGCGAAGATTGCAATAGGTCAACCTTACAAAGACCGTAGGAAGCCCCGATCTGGAGCTTTCACCTTGAATTGAGTAATATATTTCGTTAATCTTAATCATAATTGGAAATAAAGCCCTTCAAAAGTGGCGCAAAGATAACAACAACCAGTTTGAGAATAAAGTTAATATCATACTTCGGTTTGATTTGTAATCCCTCGTATGCTATATTTACGCACGTTTTTTAACAAAATAAGGTTTTATTAATGGCGCAGCACAAATCAGCAAAAAAGAGAGTACGATCGACCAAAAAAAGAGCCGAAAGAAATAAAATTGCTCTATCTAAAGTAAAAACACTTACTAAAAAAGTGGTGGATGAAAAAGATCCGGTTAAAGCTCAAACCATACTAAAGGAAACAGTTGCATTTCTTGATAAGACAGTTTCAAAAGGAAGAATGCATAAGAATACTGTTGCCAGAAGAAAATCC
>JAJYXU010000135.1 GCA_021801605.1 Bacteroidota bacterium | reverse complement strand
ACAAGCTCGTTACGAGGTGAAAAATGTTTGCTGATTATCGATTACATGTGACACATTTTTCCCCTTACTTAATTATCTCGAAATTCCATTTCACGCTGAACCAATACAAAAGATTCACCAGAATCGAGAGATTCCAAAACTGGCAGTGGTACTTTCTAATTTATCAGTGTTCTTTGAGGAAAGACGAATGTACTTTGATGCTAAAATCCATTTATACAAATTACTTTACAGACTCTATTTTATATTCTGCTATTAATGAGGAAGCCGGCATTTTCAATTTACTATGAAGGGTACGAATCATTGAGATACTTAGCTTTCTTTTTCTATTTAAAACTTCAGATGCCCTGCTTCTCGACTCCAAAATCGATATGAGTGCCGACGGTTCAAGATTGAGCTGTTCCAATCTGAATTTGATTGCTTCTATCGGATCAGGCATTTCAATTGGGAAATTCTTGCTTTCATAGTTCTCAACAAAGATTGAGAGAACATCAACCACAGTACTAATAAAATTACAGCGATAGTGTATAGCATAGGATTATTCCTTTCTATTTTATTGTTGTTAAATGATGCTTTATATGAGTCGTTTTCTCTCTCAATGGAATTATTTAAAGACAACGAGTCATTATTTAAACAACATTTTTGATTCTTATATCACTTACTTAATTGGACAGTTTTTGTGCTTTGTTGTTTACCTACAGTTATTCCTCCGCTCGCACTACAACTGCAGACAAGTAGTGATACTGCAAAAATTAGAATTAAGAATAATGCATTTAGCTTTTTCATGGTGATTCTCCAGTTAGATTAATTCTACAAGTCATTCATGTATTTAATTAATGCTTGTGAATAAAAGATATGATTACAAGTAGTAGAATACTATCGAGCGAAAGGATGAAAAAGGAACTACATCTTTTAGGTGAAGAGACTGGAGAAAATTATTCGCCTATCAGTGAAGTCGTCTCAATTGCAGTTTTATAAGAGTCAGAGAGACGAGCGTGTTTTGCAATCTGTACGCGTGTATTAAGCGCCAATTTTTCAAGTATGTTATGAACGTGACTTTTTACTGTGTAAGTTAATAGATGAAGCGTTTGTGCGATCTCTTTATTGGTAGAACCATCTGCAATCAATTCGATCACTTGCCGTTCTCGTTTTGTCATACGGACAGATTCAACAATTACCGAAGGTTTGGACCCGTTAATTACATGTTCAACTATTTGAGAAAATAGTGAGCCGGTTAAATGTGGCGGTAAAACTTGAGCGCCCTGATATACTGATCGGATTGTTTTATAAAACTCAGAAATGTTTGCATCCTTTAGTATGAATCCTGAAACCCCAGCTTGTACAAATTCAAAAACATCTGCCTGAAGAGGTATAATATCCATCACTATTATTTTGGTTTCCTGAAAATGCTGCTTAGTTAATTTTACAACTTGCAAACTGTTTTGATTTCGTAAACCGAGATCGAGAAGAACGATATCTGGTTTGTGCTTCTCCATCGTCTTTAGAATGTTTTCGCCATTGCTAACAGTGGCAACAACATACATATCTGGCTGCTTTTTGAGCATTGACTCAATGCCATCTCGAAGAAGTCTATTATCTTCAATAAGCAGTATTTGGATTTTTTTCATAAATATAAATAAAATTTTAAAGTGATATAAGTTAATAACTACGTAAAGAGATAAACAACTAATTAAAATTACGCAAGTTATCAGCAAACAAACGCATTGTGACGGATTGTTAATAGTCAAAAATCCATTAGCGCAGTGCAGAAATTTGGTTAGTAATTTCATCTATTAAAAACATCAGACAGTAACTTAGATTCTTTACTTCGAGAAGGATACAATAAATTTACTCCCCTTTCCTTTTTCCGACTTAGCAGAAATTTCCGACTTATTAAGTTCGCAGTATTTCTTTACCAGAGATAGTCCCAATCCGTTACCTTCATATCTTCTTGAATATCCGTGATCCTCCTGCATGAAAGGTTCGAATATCTTTGTTAAGAAATCTTGAGCGATACCTATGCCGGTGTCTGAAACAATAATGTTTATTTTTTCTTTTTCATTCTTTTCGATTATGACTTCCACACTTCCCTTTTCGGTAAATTTAATTGCGTTTTCAATCAGGTTAATAATAATTAGTCTGATACTTTTTTTATCACCATAAATTCTTGAGTCTTTAGATTTATTAACGATTCTAAATTCAATTCCTTTTTCTTTACATTGATTCTTAAACCCATCTTTTATCTCTCCAAAGATTTCATCCATCAAATCTAATTCTGCAAAATTTGCTCTATAAGTTCCGAGCTGTATTTCCGACATATCCAAGATCATTTCGACGGTTCTTATCAATCTTTTATCGGCAGACTCTATAGCATCGATGCTTTTAATTATTTCCGGTGTGAGCAGACTGCCGAGTTGATCCTTAATTATAGTTGTATGACCCATTGATATGGCAACCGGTGTTCTAATTTCATGTGATATCTGTGCAAGGAATTCCGTCTTTAATTTATTCGCTTTCTCTGCTTCTTCTTTTGCCAGATTAATAAAATAGATTGCTTTGCTTATTAAAAAATAAAGGAATACAGATGTAAGCATAACATAAGACCATGCCTTAAAAATCACTATCCATATTTTATGTTCTGTTAATGCAAAGAATTTTCCCATTGTAGAATCTGTTAGAAAAATCCATACCGCACTTAGACATACATAAATAAAAATAATTCTAAGTGTCAAAATCGAGGAAAAAACTTTTGGGGAATTTTCGTCCCTCTTTTTCACAATACCTCCATTTTTTTTACTGCTCTTTCTTTCTCCTTTATTATCGAATTAAAAATGTAATTATTTATTAACTCACGTTACGCAAGGTGTCATTCGAGCAAAAAAGAAGTTTTTAGATTCTTCCCCCGATAAATCGGGGTCAGAATGACAAATAATAATGTTTTTGCGTAATATGACTGACACACAATAAAAAACCCGCCGAAGCGGGTTAGTAAAAAAGAATTATTATTTCTTGCTTATTAATCGAACGTCGGCAGCTTGAAGTCCTTTTGGACCTTGAGTAACCGAAAATTCAACTTTATCATTTTCTTCTAAAGATTTGTATCCATCACCAACAATTGACTGAAAATGTACGAATACATCTTCTCCGCCTTCTTGTGAAATAAAACCAAAACCTTTTGTGCTATTGAACCATTTTACTGATCCTTGTTTGCGCTCTGCCATAACAGATGCTCCTTTTTGTAATTTATTGATTGTTAGTTTTTGACAGGGCTTTATATCTACTGAAGATTTTCGAATTGCTTCTACGTCTACATCTACTTCTAAAGTTACTGCCTTTGTGGATGTAAACATACGGTAACTATTCCCCCGTTTCCTAATTAATAGAGACCTGAACTGTCTCTCCCCCGAATCATCAGCAGATACTTTTACGGTGCCGCCGTGATTTGTAAAGCTGCCCCATTCTAATAGCTAGAGAAAAGGCACTCGTATTCATACTTCTTCCTTTTCCATCACAAGATTTCATTTTTTGGAAATCTTCTTCTTCGGTTTGAACAATCCATTCGGATCGGAACCGATAAAACATATTTCTAATATATCTTTATCGGCAGGGCTTAATGATTTGATAGATCTTGCATCAAGTATTTCGTTATGCTTGATTGTGAAAAGATAATCGCCTATAAATTCCAGATCATCATCGGTAGTCATCCAATTAAATTTATCAAACATAGAAAGATTGACCGGATTAGAATAACTTCTGAGAGATTTATCGCCGAGTGTATTAATGTAAAAATCAAAATAGCTCATTACTAACTCTCGAATTGAGCGATAAACAGGCTCACGATACCGGAGAGTTGTAGTATTCGATTTTGCCACCGCACCATAAAGATTATTTTGTTTGAATACGGCAATCACGTGGTCATCATCGTTATACGCCATGAAATCTACAATTAACGGTTTATGTCCAAGCATTCTCAATACGGCAGCAGCAAACAAAGCACCTTCAAAACAATTTGCCATTTGTCTATGCATAATCATCCTTGGAGATTTAGTAACGTAATCTGGATTATATTTTACACTATTGAGATAAAGTTGAATATCGAACGGCGAACTAAATTGCTTAAAAAATTTTTGTTCTTTCTCATTTAATAATCGAAAATAAGATTCGTATTTTTTTTCCAATTTCTGATTTCCTTTTATGATAAAAAAATCTTAGTTCTTCTACAAGCTCAACTGATAAGTTTTGCGATCACAAATGCTGCGCCCGCAGCTAATCCGCCTATGATAACAGTTCTAAATCCACTTACCAACGGTTTAAGACCAGTGAACTTACCCTTCACAAAACCAAATAGGAACAAAGCAATTAGAGTAACCATTACAGAAAATGAAAGAGCGGTGGATATAGACTGCATGAAAATGTATGGTGATAGTGGAATCAATCCGCCAACGATATAAGAGAGAGCAATAGTCAGCGCACTGTTTCGGGCGCGCTTTGGTTCTGTTTTCTCTAATCCCAATTCAAACTTCATCATAAAATCCACCCATTTCTTTGGGTTACTTTTCAATGCATCAATCACGGGTAGAATTTGTTCTTTATTTAATCCGTACTCGGCAAAAACATCAACAATTTCTTGTTCTTCCATTTCAGGCATTGTAATTATCTCTTCTTCTTCCCTTTTGAC
The DNA here is from genome assembly GCA_021801605.1 of Bacteroidota bacterium. Lineage (GTDB taxonomy): Bacteria > Bacteroidota > Ignavibacteria > Ignavibacteriales > Melioribacteraceae > Fen-1258. Next base: position 5,769 of record JAJYXU010000135.1, on the reverse strand, counting down.
TTCATGATCGTAATGCTCAATGTCTGTTCTGGCAGCAAGATAACCGCCCAAACCCATAGCAATTGAACCGGCTACAATTTCTGCAAGTCCTGCAGTAACTACAATTCCTGTTGCGGCAACTGCTCCTGTAAGTCCTGCAGCCAATGCAAATGGGACGGTTAAACCATCTGCCATTCCGATAACAACATCGCGTATAAATTCCGAAGCAGTAAAATGTTTTTCAATATGGATGGTTGTGGGCATTTTTTAATCCTCTATTATTTTTGACTTAAAGCTAAGAAATTTCTCTAAAACTATTTTTATGGCATCTCTAAAACTTCAAAAGCTAATCTGTGAAAATCTGTTTTTATCCGTGTCCCATTTTTTAAAAAATAGTTTTTAGAGATGCCCTTATTGATTGTGATAATTTGAGTTGAGCTTTCTCATCAGAAAAAAAACATCATATTTTTTTTGGAAGAAGATTTGTCGAGATTTGTAAGAGTAGCCGCTTTTTGGTTTTTGTTCCTATTAACCTTAATTTAACAACCAAGATTTAAGAAGCTATGTAAATGAGGTGCCCTGAGGTTGTATTTAGTTTTCCATTCTCTGCAAAAGCTTGCCAAATTTGAAAGCATTATTATTTCTGATTCCAAAATAATCTTTATGATTTCTGCAGTAATTTATTAATAATGGAGTATTTGTGGCTGATATAAGAAATATTGCCATAATCGCGCATGTCGATCATGGTAAAACAACATTAGTAGATCAAATTTTAAAACAATGTAGTGTTTTTAGAAAGAACCAGGTAGTTCGTGAAAGATTTTTAGATTCCAACGATCTGGAAAGAGAACGCGGTATTACAATCCTAGCAAAAAATATTAGCATCCCTTACAAAAATTTTAAAATTAATTTGATTGACACTCCAGGTCACGCAGATTTTGGCGGTGAAGTTGAACGTGTTTTAAAAATGGCAGATGGTGTGCTTCTCTTAGTTGATGCATTCGAAGGACCGATGCCTCAAACACGTTTCGTTTTAGAGAAGGCATTGGCGCTTCATCTCAAACCGATTGTCGTAATCAATAAAATTGACCGTCCTGATAACCGACCGGTTGAAGTACTTGATGAAATTTATGATCTGTTCATTGATCTCGATGCTCACGAAGACCAGCTTGATTTTCCAGTAATTTACGCAAGCGGACGTGAAGGATGGGCTATTAAAAATTTAGAAGATAGCAGAGAGAACATTAATCCTCTCCTCGAATCTATTATCAATGATCTTCCTGCACCGCCGGTTCTTGAAGGAACAACACAAATTCAAGTTACATCTCTTGATTACAGCGATTACGTCGGCAGAATAGGAATCGGAAGAGTATTCCGCGGAACATTGCAGAAAACGGAAAAATTATCAATCATTAAAAGAGACGGTTCTATACAAGAAACCGTACCGAAACAAATCTTCATATTCGACGGTCTTGCACGAGTTGAAGTTGACGAAGTTCAGTGCGGAGATATTTGCGCTATTGTAGGAATTGATGGAATAGATATCGGCGATACTATTTGCGATTCTTCAAATCCTGAACCGCTTGAAATTATTTCTATTGATGAACCGACTATCAGCATGACTTTCACTGTTAATAACTCTCCATTTTATGGAAGAGAAGGAAAATATGTTACATCCCGCCAGTTAAGAGAAAGACTTTATAAAGAATTGGAACACAATGTTGCTCTAAAAGTTCATGATACCTCTTCACCGGATTCTTACAAAGTATCCGGCAGAGGAATTTTGCATCTCTCTATTTTGATTGAGAACATGAGAAGAGAAGGATACGAACTTCAAATACGCGAGCCGAAAGTAATTTACAAAGAGATTAATGGTAAGAAAGCAGAACCAATTGAAATTCTTGTTGTGGATGTACCGACTGAATCTGCAGGCAAAGTAATTGAACTTGTTGGACAGCGCCGTGGCGAAATGATAAAGATGGAAAATAAAGGCAACTTGCAAAAGTTAGAATTCCATATTCCTACACGTGGAATAGTTGGACTTAGGACAAAAGTTTTGACCGCAACTTCCGGTGAAGGGATTATGCATCATAGGTTTTTCCAGTATGAATATTTTAAGGGTGCAATAAACAAAGTTAACAACGGCGTTATGATCTCGATGGATGAAGGACCTGCTACTGCTTATTCTATTGACGCTCTTCAGGATAGAGGAAAGTTTTTCATTGATCCGGGCGATATAGTTTATAAAGGTCAAATCATTGGCGAACATACCAAAGAAAATGATATTGAAGTGAACATACAGAAAGGGAAAAAATTATCTAATATGCGTGCTTCAGGTTCCGATAAAGCAGTTAAGATTACTCCGGCAATAAAATTTTCTTTGGAAGAAGCATTGGAGTATATTCAAGATGATGAACTTGTAGAAGTAACACCAAAATCAATTAGATTAAGAAAATTGCATCTGGACACGAATGATAGAAAGAGATATAATCTGGGAAAAACAGTTTGATTTCTCGTTAGAGTAATTTAACTTATGCATAAGAAATTCTTACTGCAGTTGGTAAGAATAAATTAACATCAAAAGGAGAGCAGTACAGTATGGAAAAAGGAACAGTAAAATGGTTCAACGACAAAAAAGGTTTTGGTTTCATCACACCTGAATCTGGACCAGACGTTTTTGTTCATCACTCAGCAATTCAATCTGAAGGTTTCAAAACTTTAGCCGAAGGTGATAAGGTAGAGTTTGAAATCGTTAACGGCGCAAAAGGACCTGGAGCGGCAAACGTAAAGAAAATATAATGTTGTGTTAACACTTTAGCTTTTTTGCAGCGAAAAGGCAGACAAAATTTTAGTCTGCCTTTTTTATTTTCCACCCTATTGACAACAAAAAATGTTAAAAGTAAGTTGTTGTCAGTCATCTTCCTTTTAAAAATAATATGAGTGAATTAACAGATGAAAATCACCGCTGAAATTACCGGCATTGAATACAAAATCCGGTTACTACCAGAGCTAAAAACAATTAACATTACCGACTTTGATGTGAATAAAATTCCTTTTTCATGCATTTTGGCTAACAAGAAAAAATTTTTTGCAGTTTCAAAATGGATTTCACCGAAACGGACTCGCTCTTATCCTTACGAAAAAGTATATAACACTCTCTCCTTTCCGAAAAAGATTACGATCATCCCGATAATAAAAGATGAAGGTTCTGAAGGAGATCGTGACTTCATTCAATGGGATACTATTTCATTAATGAGCTTACTTGATGTGTATGTGATCTTTACATACTACAAGAATGCGACAAAACATGGAACAAGAAAAAATAAAATTACAAATCAGCAGTTCGATAATAAGTTTGTTGCTGATAAAATAAAAGATATTAGCAACTACCATAGCTCAGCGCTTCATTGGAATCTCAAAGAAGTCAATAATAATTTTTCTCATTTAATCGAACTAGCGCAGCAATCTTATTCAAGAATCGAAAATAAATTGAAAATCCAACTCCATAATTCTCAAGGTATCGAGACATTTAAAAATCAATTCAAAGATGATGTTAAATATTTTATGGATGCTTCTCGTAAAAAATCGGAAGAAGCACAAAATCGAGAATCAAGAACAACACAGCCGAAAGAATTATTGAAAACTCTCACTAAAGCTACACTCACTATTAGAATTATTTAGGCGGTTTATATTTCTTGACTACAGACGAAATTCTTATAATAGGTAAAACTCTATATTTGATTGAATCGGAGCATAGCAAAGGATCTCTAATTCCAAGCAAGGGCGATATCAAAGATGGCTTGTTAAAAATGATTTTATATAGTAATCTGAAAAAGTGATGGTTGACGGAATTGAATATCAAGCCACACCGATTTTGAATTTGACTTCTGAAAAACTAAAGGGGGAGATAAAATCAACTGGATCTGAGAAAGAAATTGAAAATTTTCTTTACACAAATAAGTTTAGCGCCTCACAAAAAGTTTTTGTTAATAAATTATTCTCAGAGGCAGTAGTAAATAATTTCCAAATTATTATTCAGAACGGTTGAGAGATGATTAAAAGTCCATTAAGATATCCTGGCGGTAAGAGCCGCGCTATTAATTTAATCTCCAGTTTAATTCCAGATTATGATGAGTACCGAGAACCTTTTCTCGGCGGTGGTTCATTATTCATTTACCTAAAGCAAAAATATTCCGATAAAAAATACTGGATAAACGATATATATCCATCGTTGTATAAATTTTGGAAGATGTGCCAGAAAGATATTGATGCGGTTATCAATCAGATTTGGGAATGGAAGGTAAAATATTCAGATGGAAAAGAATTGCACAATTATTTAACTCAGAATATCACTTCATTTAACGACATCAAAAAGGCAAGCGCTTTTTTCGTTTTCAATAGAATTACTTTTTCAGGCACAAGTGAAAGTGGTGGTTATTCCGAACAAGCATTTAATGGAAGATTTACTACTTCAAGCATAGAACGAATAAAAAGTCTAGAAAAAATTCTGGATGACACAAGAATAACAAATTTCGATTATCAAGAAGTTGTAGAAGCGAAAGGGAAAAATGTTTTTATCTTTTTAGACCCGCCGTATTTTTCTGCGACCAAATCTGCGCTTTATGGCAAGAATGGTTCTCTCCATAAGTCGTTCGATCATTTTCGGTTTGCCAATGTAATGAAAAAATGTAACCACAATTGGTTGATCACTTATGATGATAGTCCTTTCGTGAGAGATTTATTTTCGTTTGCATACGTAAACAGTTGGGACTTAACCTATGGTATGCGAAACGTAACAGAGGCTTCTAATCAGAAAGGTAAAGAATTATTCTTATCAAATTTTCTTGAAGTTATGCCAAGTGAAAATCAATTGAGATTGTTTGCTGAACCTAAGTCATCATATAAAGCAAAAAAGAAATCTATTAACAGACACAAATGAAAAAATACAGCAACAAATCGCCCGAAGAAGTAATGAAGTTAGTTACTACCGAAATTATTAAGAGAGCAATATTGCTCGGTAATAAGAAACACCGTTCAATATTCATCAGCAAGACATCCGGAGGGAAAGGTATTGATGTTGGCACTTTGAATCTGAAGACAAATGAAGGAAAAGGAAATTTAGAAAAATTTTTAACTCCGGTACGAAGATTTTATACATTTACTGGATTGGGTTCCCCGGAAGAAAAGGATGCAATAAATTGGAGAATACTCAATCTCCCCTTCTTCCGAAGAATACTTTTAGTATTTCAAGTCGCAGTTTCATTTTTTTTAAAAGGCAGTCCGGTAAAAAATAAATTATACAGATGGATGGGTGCACACATTGGCAAAGGCACGGAAATTATGCAGATGGTATGGTTAGACCATTTCCGACCGGAGCTTATTTTTATTGGCGAGAATACTGTACTTGGCGCTTTCACACAACTAACAGTTCATGCTTACGAAGGATCGGGTAAATTCCGTTACGGTATAATTGAAATTGGGAACAAATGTGTAATTGGAGCCGGCACCGGAATGGGACCGATTCAAATTGAAGACAACGTTAGAACTTTGCCGGGTACAACTTTATCCCCCTATTTTTCAAGAATCAAATCCGGTTCTATCATCGGCTGGAATCCTCCTAACCTAAAAGAAATTAAGACGGAAGATTCCATGCAGAATATAGATTAGAGACCTCTGAAAAATTAAGAATAGAACGCAGATGACACAGATTAAACGGATTAACGCAGATTTAATCCGCGAAAATCTGCCAAATCCGCGTCATCTGTGTGCTATTAAAAATGTTGCAGTCCT
>JAJYXU010000059.1 GCA_021801605.1 Bacteroidota bacterium | reverse complement strand
TGAGTCCTCAATCAACCCAAATAATATTGATTTGTTTGTTGTAGTCAGCATTTTCGATATACCAAAATTATTAAACGAAGTTCCGATAAATAAAATTGTTCATCTTTGCCAGGGATACGAGGGCTACCACTATGGAAGCGATTATAATAGTGTGATATCTGATAAACATATTTTGACGAAACTTCACACCGTTTCCGTAAAGAATATTGTTGTCTCTCAACATTTAGTTGATCTGTTTAATGACAAGTTTGGAAGACATGTTGAATATGTGCCAAATGGAGTTGACCATAGAATATTTAGATTGAACGAAGAAAAAAAATCCGAAAAGAAATCAATATTATTTGTTGGGAATATTTACCACTCGTTAAAAGGTTTTATTTTTCTTGCAAGCACTCTAAGGGCAATTCAAAATTCTAGTGAAAGAATAAATGACCTAAAGTTATATGTTGTTTTCGGCAGAAATATTAATGATCAACAAATGATCAAAGAAGAGCTTGAAAGAAATACGGGCTGTAAAGTCGAACTAAAATTTAAATTATCTTCCACCGAGATGTCATCCTTGATGCAAAAAGTAAGTTTAGTTGCATGCACTTCTTGGTACGAAGGATTTTCATTACCTCTTATAGAAGCTATGGCAGTTGGAACTCCGATAATTACAACCGATAACATGGGTGCAGAAAGTTTCTGTACAAATAATTATAACAGTTTTGTTGTAAAGTATGGCGACCTACATAGTTTTACAGATAGAATACTTGGAATAATAAAAAACAAAAATACAGTTGCACCAATAATCAACAATGCCCGAATGACTTCTCTGCAATATTCCGAATATAATTCAGCCAAGAGTTTTGCAAAGTCATTTCAAAATCTTTTGAAAAAAGAATTTGATGGTAAAAAAATTGAAGAATTGTTGCATGAATATATAATTCCAGAGTTCAAAAATGTTTCTGAAGTTATTGATTCACCGATTTCGGTTCGGACCTCTATAATAATCCCTGTATATAATCAGTTGAAGCATACTAAAGAGTGTTTGGAAAGTTTATCCAAATCGTTAAATGAAAAAGTAAAATTAATTGTTGTTAACAACGCAAGCACAGATGGAACAAGGCAATATCTTGAATCAATATCGAATGAAAAATTCATTATCAGTATTATTACTAATGAAGAAAATCGCGGATTCCCGAGAGCAGTGAATCAAGGATTATCCATCTCTGAAGGTGCATATATAGTTATAGCGAACAACGATATAGTTTTTACAGAAGGATGGCTGGATAAAATGGTAGAAGCCGCTGAATCGGAAACGAAAATAGGTATTGTTGGCACAATATCTAATCTTGCCAACGGCATTCAGATGGATAAAAAAATAAAATATAAAACGATAAAAGAAATGCATAAGTATGCGGAAATCATTAGCAAAAAGAATAATGACAAGTATCTATATGCCGAACGAATTGATTTTCTTTGCGCTCTGATTAAAAAAGAAGTTTTTGATAAAATAGGAGGTTTAGATGAGCGGTATTCTCCCGGGAACTATGATGATGATGATTACTGCTTGAGGTCAAATATTGCCGGATATAAGACTGTTGTTGCCCAAAATGTTTTTATACATCATCATGGATCCAAAACTTTTTTTGCAAATGTTCAACTGCCATTGGCTAGTTTGTACGAAATAAATTTGCAAAAATTTGTGCAAAAATGGGGAGCTTCTCCTGATGAATTATGGGGACACATTAAACCGGCTATCCCACGTAATTATTCTTATCCGGTGAACAGCAATAAATTTATCCAATATTGGGAACGTGCAAAAATTCAGATTACTGAAAAAGAATATTCTTTTGCGCTAGAATCAATAAAAGAAGCCCTTACCTTTTATCCTCACGATAGTAACAATGAATCCGGGATTGAATATAGTGTCCTTGTAGATCTTGCAGGCAATATTGCACTTTTAACGGGTGATTATGAAACCGCAAAAAAATATTTTGAAGAGGAATTGCAGCTTATTCCCGACTCATCTTTGGCTTGCGTTGGATTGGGGGAAGTATTTTTTGCTCAGGAACAATTTGAAAATGCTAAGGTAATGTTCGAGTGGGGAGTTAAAAACGATTCTACAAATGAAGTAGCAATTAAAAAACTAATAAAAGTAAATGAACTATTAGGGGTAGATCCAAAAAATAATTCACTTGAGTTTAATGTGAATGAATTAGAAAACTTTCTGAGATCAACCATTGCTCAATCTTATGCCCTTATTAGAGATGAAAAAATTTTGGAAGCAGTGCATTTACTTGAAAGCAATGAAGAAAAATTAAATGAAATATTAACTGACCAAAAAGAAGCTCCTATTGCGGCAGATTATTTTAACACAATAGGATTTTTGTATTTAAAATTGGATAATACCGAGAAGGCGCACTCATATTTTGAAATGGCTCTTAATCTAAATTCAGCTTCATCGGAGGCGTGTATAGGACTTGGCGAAGTTTTCTTTATAAAAGATAAAAATGAAGAAGCAAAAACAATGCTTGAATGGGGAATTAAAAATAATCCACACAATACTGTTGCGTCCGAACTCCTTTCACAAGTAAACACATCGTTGGGCTTAGCAAAAAATCATAATTCATTATTAATAGGTGAATAATTGCCCACAACAACATTAACGATGATTGTTAAAAATGAGGAGGAGAATCTGGCTGCATGCTTAGATTCTGTGAAAGATGTTGTTGATGAAGTGATTATAGTTGATACCGGCTCAACTGACGGTACTATTCAAATCGCGGAAAGATATAAAGCGAAAATATTTCAATACGAGTGGGCAAATAATTTTTCGGCGGCAAGAAACTTTGCTTTGGGAAAAGCAACCGGAAACTGGATCTTTTACCTGGATGCAGACGAGCGTCTGGACACTAATTCTATAGCCGAATTCAAAAAACTAAGTGATGCGAACTTATTGATCGGTTATTACTGTACAGTCAAAAATTATCATATGGATAAAAACCGTGATAATTCAGTTCGCCACATACGATTGTTTGCTAATTCACCCGAAATAAAATTTATTGGAAAAGTACACGAGCAGTTGGAACCATCGTTAGCCCAAAACAGATATCAGCTTCTCCATTCGAATATTCTTATTCATCATATTGGTTACAGCAATTCTAAAGAAGAGAAACAAAAGAAAATAGAAAGAAACCTTTTTTTACTGAAAGAAGAATATGCGTCTACAAAAACAGCGTACTCTCTTTTTCAAATTGCTCAGTCATATAATATTCTTAATGATAGGTTGAACGCATTTAAATATTATAAAAGCGCCGGCGAAAGTGTAGGGTTAGACCGATCTTTGCGTGCCCAATGTTTTGCATCTTTAGCGTACATAGCTTACTATGATCATAAAAGTACTGAAGCTGAAAGGTATATACAGTTTTCGCTCAAGTTAGATGACCGTCAACCGTTCGCACAATTGCTTTCAGCTAAAATTGCATTGCGTAAAGGAGATTACCTAACTGCGGAACTTAGATGCCGTGGAGCTCAGCAATTAAATCAAAATATGATGCTTGGAAAAGAACAATCTAAGCTGGCTCTCATTCTGGATCCTGAAGAAGTAATTTGTTACGGTTTAACACTGGCTCTTCAAAATAAAAATTTCACAAATATCAGCTATTATCAAAAAGAATTATCTGCTTATTACAATAAACAAGTGAATGAAAATGGGCAACAAAAATTAACGGTTATTCAAAAGCTGTTCAATAATACTATGTTAACCGCAAGCGAAGAAGAAATATTTGTAGAGATGGCTAATCACTATGCAATGAATTTGTTTTTATACATGCTGACAAGCAATCCAAATAAACAGCAAGTTTTTCAGTTAGCTAATGATTTGTTGAAAAAATATCCCGACGCGGTTGAAATCAAAAAGATAATTGCAAAACTGTTGGAAGATTCCGGTAAAATAAATGAAGCAATTCTTCTACTTGAAAATATTGTTGAAAAAAATCAGTACGATCCTACAATATTATTCTACCTTATTTCTTTTTATTTGAAAAAAGGTGCGGAAGATAAAATTAAACCGGTCATCGGTAAATTAGAAAAAAATTATTCTCACATACCGGAAGTAATGGAAAGAGTTAGAAAATTAAGAAGAAAATTGCTGATGCTTACAACAGTTCCTCTTTGAAAAGTGATTTAGAATAAGGGTGGTTCTAAAAATTATCTTTTTTAAAAATTTAACGCAGAGAACCTACCTGCCGGTAGAGCGTGTTGCAGAACTCGAATATGTCATTCTGAGCGAGTCTACGAGCGAAGAATCTCACACTTAAATTTAGAATTAGTGCGATTATTAGCATAGAGATTCTTCATTTCTCCGGCTAATGCCGAATTCATTCAGAATGACAAGTTGTTCAACACACTCGGTTGGCAGGTGCAAAGAATACGCAGAGTTCGCAGAGGATATTGAAGTTTTTAGAACCACCCATAATTAATTGGTTATAGGTTCACATATAAAAGTAAATTCATTTCCAGAATAGAAGCAAAAACACAATTCCTTAGCTGAGGTTTAAGTGCCGAGTTTAACTTTATCAATGATCGTTAAAAACGAAGAAAAATATCTTCCCGAGTGTTTGGAATCCGTAAAAGATATTGTCGATGAAATAGTCGTGGTAGACACGGGCTCATCAGACCGCACAATAGAAATAGCAAAAGAATACGGTGCCAAAATATTCCATTTCGATTGGATAAATGATTTTTCTGCAGCACGAAATTTTGCTTTAAGAAACTCAAGCGGTGATTGGATCCTTTATTTAGATGCCGATGAACGACTCGAAAGTAATTCCATTAATGAGTTAAAAAAAATATCCCAGTCTAAAAATAAGTGTGCATATTTCTGCACCGTTAAAAGTTTAGACCGAATCGAAGGTCGAGATAATTCGATGCGCTACATTCGACTTTTCCCAAATGACAGTAGAGTTGAATTTAGAGGAAAAGTCCATGAACAAATCACTTATTCTTTGACTGAGAATAATTATAAAATATTCCAATCATCGGTATCAATTATCCATGTCGGCTACAATGTTACCAGGGAAGAGAAAAAAAAGAAGGCGGAGCGAAATTTAATTTTGCTTCTTCAAGAGTATTCTAAATCAAAAACAGCTTATTTCGCATATCAGCTTGCCAACACCTATAATGTGCTGGAGGACTACGATTCTGCAAAAGAATATTTTCTAATTTCTGCCAATTCAAATTCTTTTGCAAAAAATCTTAGAGCCGATTGTTTTTGCTCTTTAGCTCTTATTCATCACAAATCTCATGAATTAATTCTAGCAGAAAAATATTTATCCGAATCAATTAGTCTAAATGAAAATCAACCTTTTACATTTCTTCTCGGGGCAAAAATATTTCTTTTGGGAAATAAACTCAGCAAGGCAGAGGAATATTGTAGAAAAGCTTTCGAATTGAGTAAAAAATCTCCTCAACTTTTATTACAAAGTGAAGTTTTGAGCAGAGTAGATTTAGAAGAAGTTATTTATTTCGGAATTTCTGTAGCACTATTTAATAAGAACATCCAAAGTATTCAATTTTATGTGGGACACTTGATAGAAGCATTCAAAAGAGATTGTCCCGACAACTTCTCCTTGCGAATCAGCGTTATGCAAAAACTTTTTGACGGTAAAGATATGAACATATTAGAGAAAGAATGTTTTGAAGAAATGATCAATGAACATAATCTAAATTTGTTTACTTCATTAGTAGTACGCAATACGGATGTTTATTACAAATACAATTTATTTTTGAAATTGCATGAAAGATTTGTAGATAATTCCGATATCATTAAAATGCTTGCAACAACTTTGGATGAAGTAGGAAAGCCCAGTGAAGCCATTGATCTTTTAGAACAGTATAAAAAAGAAGATGATCCTGGAATGATGTTATATCTTCTTTCATTTTACGTTAAAACTGGAAATGAAAAAAAAATTAAAGAGACATTCTCCATTCTTTCAAATAGTAAAAACATACTTCCGGAGATCAAAGGAAAATTGGAATTGATAAAATCAAAACTGCCCGCCGAGTTATTCCGCACAAGCTAATTAATTCTCTTTAGTTTTTCATTAAACTTTTCAACACACCCTTCGATAATAATTCAGAGAACAAAATGTTCTTAAAAAATTAGTCAAGCATGGAAGCTTGAATAAACAAAAACAAAACACATGGAGGTAGTTATGGCATTTTCAGTAAACACAAATCTCGGCGCTTTGCAAGCGTACAATGCATTAGCAAGAGTTAATGCGGGAACAGAAAAAGCACAGCTTCGTTTAGCCACAATGAAGAAAATCAACAGTGTAGCAGACGATACATCAGGTTATGCCGTTGGAAAGCAAATTGAAGCTCAGACTTTACAGCAAAAAGCTCAGTTGAACAATATTTCTTCAGCTAAGAACTACTTGTCAACAGCAGAATCTGCTCTTCAACAAATTACCGATAAGTTAAATCAAATTGTTGGAAAGCAAATTGATGCAGCTGACCCATTGAAGTCTTCTGCCAGCATAGCAAAAGATATCCGCACATTAGCTTCTGAAATCAGTTCAATTTTAGCAAACACCAACATTAACGGTGCACAATTGTTAGCAAGCACAGATGGTTCAACTGCTGTTGCTAGCCCAACGTTTAATGTTAGCGGTGCTTCATTCACTGTTGATTTTGCAAGTTCTACATACTTAGGATCAGCAGCTCTTGCAACAGCAGTAGGCACAACAAACTTGCAAAGTACTGATGCTGTAGTTATTGCATATGACACAACTACAGTTGCAGCAAGTGTTCGTAGCGCTCTTGGAAGAATAGGTAACTTAACACAAACACTTGATTCCAGAGCTGACTACTTGACTTCAGCAATTGCCAACAACACAGCAACAATAAGCAACATTTTTGATGCTGATATGGCTGCGGAACAATTAAAAGCAACTAAGGGGCAAATTGGTGGTCAGATTGCAACTGCAATGCTTTCCCAAATGAACTCGGCTCCACAGCAACTCTTATCACTTTTCCGTTAATTGAGATATTCAATAACCCTCCCGCAATTGCGGGAGGGGCTTTTTTAATTAATGAAGGTTTGATCTTATGAACAGTTTAGCATCTTCAACAACAAATAGAAGATTAAATCAGTACTTAACAAATGATATCCAAAGTGCCTCACCAGAACAATTAATAATGAAGATTTACGATTTTGCAATTTTAAACTGCAGACGGCAAGAAATGTTGAAAACCAATGAAGCACTCCAGGTTCTAATTACATCATTGAATTTTGAGAATGAAGCTGCCAAAGAGATTTCAGTTGGACTTCTTAGACTCTATCAATATTGCCAGGAACAGATGAGAAAAAAGAGATATAGGGAAGTTGAGAAAATATTAACTGATCTAAGAAATACATGGAATGTTGCGCTTCAAAGTAGAGGATAGTTATGGCATACGATTTATTAACAACTTCGGGAATAAATAGTCTAGTCAATGCTTTCCAAGTTAGTGAACAAAATAAATTAATAACTCCACTAAATACGAAAAAAAATTATTATCAAAGTCTTAATACTGCTTATTCAGTCTTAAGCGGTAAATTAACTTCTCTCAATTCTATTTTATACGATTTAACACAAGCCGGTTCTTCCTCGTCGTTAGCTGCAAAAAAAGGAGTATCATCAAATAGCAGCTTTGTAGATATAACAGCCCTGAGTACAGCAACTGCCGGCTCATCTTCTATCCGCGTTAATCAGCTTGCTCAGAGCGATTTAGTTTTATCACAAGATCCAACATCATCAACTGCTAATTCAACCATCATAGCAGCGGGGACTCATAATTTTGTATTAACTGCAGGAGATGGTTTAGGCGGGTCATACACAAGTAATGTTGCTGTTACATTTGCAGCGGGTGATTTTACAGCCGGAGCTATTTCGAATCAAAGTGTGATGACAAAGATTCAATCGGCAATCAACACAAATCAAGCTGTCGTTACATCAAATGCTCTTTCTGGAAGTACACTCAGCTCTGGTTCGTTTGCTCTTAATCTTAACGGAACAATAACAACAATTAATTATACTGCAGACACGTATAGTAATGTGATGGATAGTATTGTTACTCAAATAAATAATCTTAGCGGGGTTTCTGCTGCGAAAATTGTAAACGGTGCTAATTCCCAGTTGCAAATAACGGTTACCGATCCTTCAAAATATATTACTATTGATAGTGATACGGGTACGCTAGTAACTGAATTGGGCATTGCGACTACAAAATTAAAAGGAGCGTCAGGTCTAGTAACGGCTTCTACTTTTTCCCCCACGTCCACTACTTCTCAGTTATCTTTAACTTCAAATCTATCCGGTTACGATAACAGAATTCTTTCACTTACTGATAACGGCGGATCAAGCGCTCTTACATCGGTTGGTTTGAATCTTGGCGCCACACGAACAACATTCGTTCAAAATGCCGGCTTAGATACAGCCGGGTATGTTTATGCAACATCGGCGTTAAATTCAAAATTTACATTCAACAGTTTAAGTCTTGAAAGAAACTCAAATACAATTACGGATCTTATAACAGGCGGGACAATTTCTCTCAAATCTGTAATGCAGGGGACAGATCCTACAGCAAGTTTAACGGTAAGCAATGATGTAACAAGTGTAAAAGCTAAGATTCAGGATTTTATAACTAAATTTAACGATGTATATACTAATATTAAAAGTCAGTCATCATCGTCCAAGACAGGACGAGGAATATTCCTCGGAGATTCGAATGCTTCCTCGTTGCTTAGCATTTTAAATTCCATTTCATATGGAACAGTTAGTGGCATTTCAAGCACTGAAATTAACTCACTATCTAAATTAGGAATTTCATTTGATATCTCTTCTGGACTAAGCATTTCCAATTCAACTCAGCTTGAAAGCGCAATTTCAAATAACAATAATCAAGTTATAGCATTATTCAATTCAACGAATGGAATAGCCACTACATTATATAGTAGACTAACTCCATATGTTGGAACAAACGGGTATCTTACAAAAGCACAGACAAGTTTTGATACATCCATAACAGCTCTAAATGACAGTATGACCTCTGCACAGACAAGAATTGATAAAAATGCGACCTCTTTACGAAATCAATATTTAAAAATGCAGGTTCAACTTTCTAACCTATTAAATATGCAATCTTATTTTTCTACTAATTCGAGTTTTTTTAGCCAATGAGCGAAATAGATAAAAAAGCAAATACAATCAAAAATTTATTGGACGAATTATCTGCTAATTTCGATCTACTAAATTTTGAATCATTTGATTCATTATTCCCATTAATAGTTAGCAGGATAAAAGAAGTACATCAGCTGCGAGATGAATTGATAAATGAATTTGGTTTAGAAAGGTTGCTGATATACGAAACTGATTTATTTCAAAGGGCTAAACTAATTGAAAGAAAGTTCGATAATATAATAGGGATATTTACCCGCGAAGAGAAAAAGCTGGAAAAAGAGCTTTTAAGCTATATGAGTAAGAAAAAGATTACCAATTATTTGAGGTATTAAAATGGAAATCCGAGGCGTTTCAAACAATCCGCTCTTTGTTAATCAGACAAAGAACAACAAACCTGAAGAAGCCCAAAATCAGGAAACAAAAGATAAAATTGTAATTTCTTCTGAAGCACGTGATATGGCAAAGGTTGATCTTACTCCTGCCAGGTTAGAAGAAATCCGTGAACGCATTAACACCAAATTTTATGATTCCGATGAAGCATTAAACAAAGTTGCAGATAAGATTTTAGTAGAAGTTGCTAAATAAATATTTTTTCTCTCTTCAGTTTTTTATCTATGTTTAATATTATGGAAAAACGATATAAAGTATTAGTGGTAGATGACGAAGAATTAGCGCAAGACTTTTTGAAATATTTTCTCTCCAAACATTTTGAAGTTCACACTTGCGGGAGCGTTAATTCATTCTACAGCATAATTAATTCTGTAGATTTTGATTTAGTTCTGATGGACATCTCTTTAAAAGATAACAAAGATGGAATTGATTTAACACGTGAACTTAAACAGATGGAAAAATATAAAAACACACCTGTTTTTGTGC
The DNA here is from genome assembly GCA_021801605.1 of Bacteroidota bacterium. Taxonomy (GTDB): domain Bacteria; phylum Bacteroidota; class Ignavibacteria; order Ignavibacteriales; family Melioribacteraceae; genus Fen-1258. The sequence continues at coordinate 613 of JAJYXU010000059.1, read as the reverse complement.
TTACTGCATTTAATACAACAAAAGAAAGAAATAGTTCTTTCGAAGCCGGCGCACAGGAATTTTTGGCAAAACCGGTTGATGGAAAATCGCTCCTTCAGTTGATTAATTCTGTCTTAGCAAAACCAGAACCTGCTCTTAAATAATATCCTTAGACATCTCTTAGAATTCGTTACTGATGCTATGCAAAACAAAATTTATGTCATTCCCGAATGTTTTTATCGGGAATCTCTATGCTAATAATCGCACTAATTCTAAATTTAAGTGCGGGATTCTTCGCTCGTAGACTCGCTCAGAATGACATATTCGAGTTGTGCAACGGACTCGGTAGGCAAGCTTTCGCGGGAATGACACTACTTTTGTTTTATCCTTAAAAACGCCACTCTTTGTAACTTCAGTAAATGATAAACTTTTTTCCAAAGGTGTTTGTTGATTTTCTAATTTTCAGGTATGTTTATTTTCACTGAAGTTCTAGAATATCATCTCTTATTTTTTCTTTAGAGTTTTAGGAGAAAATTTTAGGCATTCTTTTCCGGCGGCAGCGTATACTTCCATAGAGGGAATGTTTTGAGATTTGAATCCAAATGCTTTGCATGCATAAGGACGATCTTTTTCC
>JAJYXU010000137.1 GCA_021801605.1 Bacteroidota bacterium | reverse complement strand
TAAAATTTCTGGAACGAATCTTCCGCCGTATTGCCCGAATTTACCTTTGCTATCGGGAAAATTATAGTTATTCATTTTTACTCAAGTTTAGTTTTTTATTTACTACGGGCGCTAACTCTTCAAGTTTCTTCATTAATTCTTTGAATGTAGTGAGATTCAAAGTTTGTAAACCATCTGAAAGTGCTTTCTCCGGATTTGTATGTACTTCGATAATCAAACCATCGGCACCGGCTGCAACTGCAGCCATTGCCATAGCCGGAACTTTATCCCATATTCCTATTCCGTGAGACGGATCTACAAAAATTGGCAAGTGAGAATTCTTTTTTATAACAGGTACGGCATTAAGGTCAAGAGTATTGCGTGTTGCGGTTTCGAATGTTCTAATCCCGCGTTCGCATAAAATTACATTATAATTTTGTTGGGATACGATATATTCGGCGCTAAGGAGAAGTTCTTCAATTGTTGCAGACATGCCGCGTTTCAGAAGAATTGGTTTCTGTGTTTTTCCAACTTCTTCCAGCAGTGCGTAATTCTGCATATTTCTTGCTCCAAGCTGAATAATATCAGCAACTTCGGCAACAGCTGAAATTGTTGTTTGATTTAGAACTTCAGTAACGATATTGATACCAATTTCTTTTTTCACATCGCTCAAATATTCAAGTCCCTTCTCTCTCAGTCCTTGAAATGCATAAGGACTTGACCTTGGTTTGTAAGCTCCGGCTCTCAAAAATTTGATTCCCATCTCTTTGAGTTGTCCAGCAATATCAAAAATTTGATCACGGCTTTCCACAGCACAAGGACCGGCAATAACAGTAAGTTCTTTTCCGCCGATTTCTGAATTGTTAACATTGATAATCGTGTCATCATTTTTCATCTGTCTGCTAACTAACTTGTATTTTTTGGTAACTCGAATTACTTCTTCAACTGATGGAAGCAATTGAAACTCTTCTTTAGCCAAAAGTTCCGACTGTCCGGTAATTCCTATTGCAAGTTTGGAAGCACCGGGAATTTCGTGCGGAGTACAGTTGAATGAAATAATTTTATTCTTTACTGTTTGTATATCTTGTCTGGGTGAATTTAGATTCATTAAAATCAGCATCTTATATACCTTAGTTTATTAATTTTGTTAAAAAGAATTTTCAGTTTGGCTGCATCTTTCTTCCCAGGAGTCGATTCAACAGAAGAGGATAGATCAACTGCAGCCGGATTAATATTGTTGAAGAGACACTTAATATTATTAATTGAAATTCCGCCGGCTAAAATTATTTTATTTCTCAGTTCAATGGGAATGATATTCCAATCGAACGATTCACCGGTACCGCCAAGTGCCTTGTCTGAAAATGTATCGAGAAGGAACGAACAATTTGTAAAGTGGTTGAGTGCTGAAAAATCAAAATTGTTTTTGATGCGGAAGCATTTAATAACCGGAAGATTTATTTCATTAATATATGATTGAGTAACATCACCGTAAAGTTGAACCGCATTCAATCCAATTCTTTTCGAAATTGTATTTATTGCATCCGCTTGTTGTTCGGCAAATACTCCAACCTTTACAATAAAGGAGGGAAGTTGTTGAATTATCTCTTCAGCTTTAGAGTAAGTGATGTTTCTTTTACTCTCTTTGTAGAAAATAAATCCCAGCGCATCGGCACCGAGTTGACTGCACAATATTGCGTCTTCAGCATTTGTTATTCCGCAAATTTTAACTCTCATATTTGCACCATTTTTTAAACTCTCTTAAGCTTGTTTCGATATTCTCCGAACGCATAAAATGTTCTCCAACAAGCAGAACTTTTATTTTTGTACTGAGAATATCTTTCACATCGTTAACTGTATTTATACCGCTCTCCGAAACAAGAACTACTTCATCGGGAATGATCTCCGCCAATTCGATGCTCGTGCTCAAACTAACTTCGAAAGTTTCCAGATTGCGGTTATTGATGCCGATAAGATTGTTAATTACGAAATCAATCTTATCGAGCTGCGATTTTGAGTGTATCTCCAGTAAAACTTCCAATCCGCACTCATTTGCGGCGCTTGTTAACTCCACGATCTGATTTTTTGATAGCGCTTCGGCAATAAGTAGAACTGCATCGGCACCGTTTGCTTTTGCCTCGAATATCTGGTATTCATCAATTATAAAATCTTTTCGAAGAAGGGGAACAGTTTTGAAATGTGCGATCTTTTTCAGATAGCTGATATTTCCTTGAAAAAAGTTTTCATCTGTTAAGACTGATATGGCGTCAATCTCATTAGCCATATAGGTGTCTGCAATTTTAAGATGGTCAAAATCTTTTTTCAGCAATCCTTTGGAAGGGCTTGCTTTCTTTATCTCAGCGATAATTCCGAGTCGATCGGAATGTAAAAGAGACTTTCTTAAACTGCGAACCGGTGAATCAAAAAAATCGCTATTGCTAAAAGAGTTCAAAGAAAAATTCGATCTCAATTTGGCTACTTCATTCCTTTTGGCTTTCAATATCTCATCGAGTATACTCATTTATGTTTATCTCCAAATTCTTTCAGCTCATTTAATTTTTTTAGAGTATTACCGGATTGAATTGATTCTTCAGCGATTAATATACAATCATTCAAATCATCAGAAACTCCCGCTACTTTCAGAGCTAGAGCAGCATTGGCAGCTACAACATAATAGCCCTGAGTTTTCTTCTTGCCGGAAAATATTTTGTGAATGATCTCCGCATTTTCTTTAGCCGAACTTCCTTGAATCTCTTTTAGCTCAATTTTCGGAAATCCGAATGATTCATTTGTAAGTTGGTAAGAGTACATCCCGTTCTTATCCATAGTTTCAATAACATTTGTCGGGTGAGATAAACTTATTTCATCGAAAGAATTGTTTGTACAAATGAAGCAAACTTTTTTCATATCAAGATATTTTACGGCTTCGAACATAAGACGCGCGGTGGCATCGTTAAATGTGCCAATCAACTGCCGCTTTGTACCCGCAGGATTTGTGAGAGGTCCAAGTATATTAAATATTGATCTGAACTCGAGTTCTTTTCTGACGGACGCAACGTGTTTCATTGCCGGATGGTAGAGTGGTGCGAACAAAAACGCTATCCCAATTTCATTTAATGCCTTTTCAGAAAGTTCCGGTGTTAGCTGTACATCAACACCAAGCTCGTGAAGAACATCCGAGCTGCCGCTTTTGCTGGAAATGGATCTGTTGCCGTGCTTTGCCACTTTTACTCCCGCACCCGCAACCACAAAACCGACAGCGGTTGAAATGTTAAATGTTCCCGAACCATCTCCGCCGGTTCCGCATACATCAATTACGTTTTTGTCATCGCATTTTATCTTAATAGCTTTTTCGCGCATTGCTTTTACGAATCCAGCTACTTCTTCTGCAGTTTCACGTTTGATCTTCAGCGCTGTCAACAGCGATGCAATTTTTGAATTGTTTTCATTGCCGCTCATTATCGAATACATAACCGTGTACGCGTCATCGAACGATAGGTTCTCACCCTCGATTACTTTTTCGAGATACTTTTTCATTGATCTATCCAGTTTTTAATTATTTGATCTCCGACTTTTGTCAAGATTGATTCCGGATGAAATTGAATTCCCTCGATCGGGAAAGTTTTATGACGAACACCCATAACGATTTCATCTTCAGTCTGCGAGGTTATTTCCAAAACATCAGGCATAGTTACTTTTTCGATTATAAGCGAATGATATCTTCCCGCAGTAAAATTTTGTTCAACATTTTTATAAATTGTTTTCCCATCGTGTATGATATTTGATGCTTTACCGTGCATCAAATTAGGCGCGTTTATAATCCTACCGCCAAAGCAATATCCAATTCCCTGATGACCAAGGCAGACGCCAAGTGTGGGAATACTATTCCCAACATTTCTAATTACATCAAGTGAGATTCCGGAATCGTCAGGATTGCCTGGTCCGGGAGAGATAACGATCTTGTCAGGTCGCATATCGCTTACCTCATCAAGAGAAATTTTATCATTTCGTTTGACGATTATTTCAGCAACGTAATTCCCGATTAGCTGGACAAGATTGAACGTGAACGAATCGTAATTATCTATAATCAAGATCTTCATCAATTACCTCTGCGATTTTCAATGCACTTAATAGAACAGCCGATTTGTTTTTGATCTCTTTAAGTTCAAGTTCCGGTTTGCTATCAGCAACTATTCCGGCACCGGCTTGCCAGAATATTTTTTTGTTTTTGGCAAACAGTGTTCTGATTGCAATACACATATCCAGATTGCCGCTGAAATCAATGTAGCCAACGGCACCGGCATAAACACTACGATTCAATTTTTCATATTCGTTGATCAATTGTATCGCTCTGATTTTTGGAGCGCCTGATACCGTTCCCGCCGGGAATGATGCTTTCAATGCATCAATACAATCAGCATCATCGCGTAATATTCCTTCAACTCGCGAAACAATATGCATCACATGTGAAAAGCGGTTTATTTTCATTTGCTCGGAAAGTTTTATTGTACCGTATTTGCAAACTCTTCCCAAATCATTTCGAGCCAGATCAACAAGCATAACATGCTCGGCAATTTCTTTTGGATCATTCAGCAATTCATTTTCTAATTCCAAATCTTCTTCGTCTGTCTTTCCTCTTTTGCGCGTGCCGGCTATTGGAAGAATTTCCGCTTTCCTGTTTTTTACTTTGAGAAGATCTTCAGGTGATGTACCGATTACTCTAAAATCATTTTCAAATTCCATGAAATACATGTAAGGCGATGGATTTATCATTCTCAATGCACGGTAAACATTGAATGTATCGCCCTCAAAATCTGCTTCTAACCTCTTCGAGAGAACTATTTGAATAACATCCCCGTTAAAAATGTTTTTTTTGCTCTCTTCAACTAAACTGCAAAAATTATTTTCATCTTTTTTGTTTAAGAGAGAAGGAGATATTTTGAAGTTGGATTTGTATTCAAGAGTTCTGGAAAGTAAAGTCCTTAGGTTTTTTAGAATCTCTTTTGCGTCATTATATTTTGTCTGGAGATTAGATTTATCGGTTACATCTACATTTGTGATCAGAATGATTTGGTGTTTGAAATGATCGAACACAATGATCGTTTTGTAAAATCCGAGAATCGAATCGGGTGCAATTGGATTTTCTTCTTTGGTGAATTTAATAACATCTTCGATGAGAGAAATATTTTCGAAACCGATGTAGCCAACAATACCACCCGTGAAATAGGGAAGTTCATCAATATGAGGATAATTGAATTCTGCTATTTTCTTTTTTAAGAAGTCAAAAAGATTTTCTTTTCTTCTCTCTTCGTCTTGAAAAGATTTTATAATCAATTCCGATTGAAAATTCGAAATGATTTCTGAAGGATTAAGACCAATAAAAGAATATCTTGCCAATCTCCCAATTCCTTCAACTGATTCAAGCAAAAAGGACGTTGAATTTTCTTTTCTGATTTTTAAGTACGCCAAAACCGGGGTAAGTAAATCCGCAGCAATATTTTCGTAAACGGGTACAAAGTTGAATTTCTTTGCTAGTTCAAAAAAACTATTGTATTTCATAATAATCCTTTAAAAACAAAAAACCCTTCTCAGTGAATACTAAGAAGGGTTTTAATTACAAATTTATTTATTTACTTCAAGTCACCGAGAGCACACAAGTATGTAGAATTCCACCACCACCAATTTTTGCTGAATTGTAAATTATTATATGTGACTTTTATGTTTTTCATCTTGGGTGCAAATATATACTTTTATTCTTCAGTCTGTCAAGAAAATTCTTCGTTCTGCAGATTAAACCATTTATTTATCTCTTCAAATTCATTCAATGATTGAGATTTATGGTAATACTCATTTGTCCTTGGCGAGTATGAATAATCTTTAGACCATTCTTTCACATTCATAATTACTTCTTCAATTGCATTTAGAACAAAATCCAATTCTTCATTTGTCATTGTAGGATGAAGCGATAAACGTACCCATCCCGGTTTTTCGGAAAGATCGCCGTGATTAATTTTATTGGCAATATGTTTTGAACGAGTAGGGTCAACGTGTAAAAGATAATGCCCGTATGTACCGGCACAAGAACAACCTCCTCGCACTTGAATTCCAAAACGGTCGTTAAGTAATTTTACCATTAAGTTGTAATGAATGTCTTCAACATAGAAAGAGATAATGCCGAGCCGTTCTTTAGTTTCTTGTGCAAGAATATGAATAGAGGAAATCTTATCGAATCTCTCGAAAGCGGCTTTTAGAAGCTCGTGTTCACGTTCTAATATATTTTTTGTCCCTATTTCATCTTTCAAATTAACGGCAAGTGCAGTTTTTATTGCTTGAAGGAAACCCGGAGTGCCCCCGTCTTCACGTAATTCAATATCTTTAATATATTTATGCTCTCCCCATGGATTTGTCCAATCAACAGTCCCGCCGCCGGGATTATCCGGAACTTGCCGCTTATATAATTTCGAATTGAAAATTAAAACTCCCGACGTACCGGGTCCACCCAGAAATTTATGAGGTGAGAAAAAAATTGCGTCAAGTTTTTCTAGTGGATCATCCGGATGCATGTTTATATCAATGTAAGGGGCTGCTGCCGCAAAATCTATAAAACAAAGTCCCCCATGTTCGTGCATCATCTTTGCCATCCGATGGTACGGCGGCTGAATTCCGGTTACGTTTGATGCAGCTGTAAATGAACCCATCTTCCATTTACGATTATCAAATTGTTTGAGTAGCTGTTCAAAATGGTTTAAATCCACCATTCCTTGTTCATCCGGTTCAATTATAACAACTTCGCAAATTGTTTCTAACCATGAAGTTTGATTCGAATGGTGTTCCATATGCGTTAGAAAGAGAACCGGTTTTTCATCGTCCGGAATGTGAGTGTATTTTTGAAGCTGTTCACATACACGCAGACCGAGCAACCTTTGGAATTTATTAACTGCGACTGTCATTCCGAATCCCGCAAAAATAATTACATCTTCAGTGGAAGCATTGACATGACGTTTGATTATTTTTTTTGCTTCGGTATAAGCTCTCGTCATTGTAGTTCCGGTAACGGATGATTCGGAGTGTGTGTTGCCAACGTAAGGATAAAATTTTTCATTCAGTGCATTTTCGATTGGCTCATAGAGACGCCCGCTGGCAATCCAATCTGCGTAAATAATTTTTTTTCTTCCGTAAGGGGAATCAAATTCTTGATTTATGCCTATTATCTTTTTTCTGAACTGCGAAAAGTATCTTTCTGGAGTCATTGTAAATTATTTTTTGTAAAAAAATGATAATCATTATTTAGAAATCTTGAACTACAGCAAATCATTTTACAGTCTGAATAATCCAATCAGCAATCGTTTGTAAAAAACCGGGTACAAATTCTTTTTGCAATTCATTGTATTCGCCCGGACTGCCGGTCTTGGCTTCTTGATAAAGATGATTTGCTTTCGGAAAAATAATTGATTTAAAATTATTATTACCGCCTAATCTCAAAGCTTCTTCCATCTTTGGTTTATTTTGATTAACAGGAACTTGCAGATCAAGTTCACCGAATGTCATTAGCACAGGCACTTTAACTTTTTGAAGAGCCGGTGCAGGATCGTATTGAATAAAATATCTGAACCAAGGATTGTTAAACATCATTATCTGCGATTGTACAGTTGAGTTGATGTATGCCTTTTTATCCTTGATAGACGCTTTAATATCTGTGCTTAATGTTTCGTAATCTTTTTCTGCAAAAGCTTGGATATCGTTGCGTATATCATTCAAATCTTTGTCGTTACTTAATGCCTTGTTAACTTTTTTCTGTAGATCCAAATTCTGATTGATTAGACTATCAGCTACTCCGCTTGCTTTCAAGATCAACTTTTGTTGTTCAAGTAAAATTTCTCCGCCATTCACGCCGGTTCCGGACATCAATACCATAAAAGCAACATCATCGGAATTTGCTGCAACCATTGGCGCAATAATTCCGCCTTCGCTATGACCGAGGAACCCAATTTTCTTTGGATCAATATTCTTTTGTTTCTTCAAGAAATCAATTGCCGCTTGAGCATCACCTGCAAAATCTTCGGTTGTTGACTGCATTGTATTTCCGGTAGACCCTCCAACACCGCGGTCATCATACCGTAAGACGGCAATTCCTTTCCTTGTAAAGTAATCCGCAATCTTTTGAAAAATTTTAAAACCGAAAATTTCTTCATCACGATTTTGCGTCCCGCTGCCGGTTAAAAGAATAACCGCGGGATATTTTTTTTCTTCTTTAGGAATAGTTAAAGTTCCGGCTAATAAGATTCTTCCGCTCTTGAATGCAACTTCATCTTCGAGGTAGGGAAGCGGCTCATCAATTTTTGATTCGCTCTGCTGAATTGGTTTTTGTTCATCGCTCCTAGTTAGGTAAAAAGAACCTTGAATTCCTGCCTGTAAAATTTTTCCTTTGATTGAATCCGCGATTAACTCTCCATCAAATTTTGCAATTCCTGCCTGACTAGGCAGTTCAAAATGAAGTTTATTTTTTTTGAAAGTAAAAACAGAGAGTTGATAATTATTCAATTTTTGAGAGGGAATGCTCATAAAGGCATTTAATGTTTTTTTTGTTTTTTCAACTTTTATTTGAAAATCCAAATTCATAGTAAGCATCTTGATTTTACCACTCCAATAGCCGGCAATATCATTCTGAGCATTAGTCTGAGAAAAAATAAAAACTAAGACAATAAACATTTTGGCAAAACGCTTCATGATTACTATGCACTCCTTTAATTATCGATTGGAAAAATAGTCAGTTTAAAATAAAAAAGCCGCTGCAATGCAACGGCTTTTTTATTAGTGGCAATATTTTTTATCCCAGGTACGCTTTAAGATTTTTACTACGAGTTGAATGACGCAGTCTAATGAGAGCTTTTTCCTTAATTTGTCTAACACGTTCACGTGTCAGGTTTAACTTTTCGCCAATCTCTTCAAGTGTCAGCGAATGTTCTTTGCCGAGTCCAAAGTAAAGACGGATAACTTCAGCTTCTCTTTCGGTTAAAGTTGAAAGAGAACGTTCAATTTCTGCTTTCAAAGACTCTTTCATCAACGTAAAATCGGGAGCCGGCTGATCTTCATTTGGCATTACATCGAGTAAGCTGTTATTATTATCTTCGCTATGAGCAAATGGTGCGTCCATAGAAACATGGCGTCCGGCAATCTGCATTGCGTAAGTAACATCGGAAACATCCATATCAAGCTGAGTTGCAATTTCTTCGGGGCTCGGTCTTCTTTCGTATTCTTGTTCGAGCTGGCTCAAAGCTTTTCCCATTTTATTGAGAGCGCCAACACGGTTAAGAGGAAGACGAACCATTCTAGATTGTTCTGCGATAGCCTGCATGATTGATTGGCGAATCCACCATACCGCATAGGAAATAAATTTAAATCCGCGTGTTTCATCGAATCTTCTGCCTGCTTTAATGAGACCAAGATTTCCTTCGTTTATAAGATCGCCTAATGGAAGACCTTGATTCTGATACTGTTTTGCAACACTCACAACAAATCTTAAATTTGCTTTGGTCAATTTCTCCAAAGCCATCTGATCTCCCTTTTTGATCCGAATTGCTAAATCAATTTCTTCATTGGGAGTAAGAAGATCTACTTTACCAATCTCTTGAAGGTACTGATCTAAAGATTTACTCTCACGATTCGTAAACTGCTTCGTTATCTTCAAATCCTTACTTCTCCTAAATTATTTTTAAAAATTTTACGACTTTTATAGACAAAAAATTCTTTATTTTTACTTTTAATAAACAATAAAGTTCCTTAAGAGAAGAATTTAATCTTCACTTAAAGAAAATCTACCTCATCCAACTCTATTTGATAACGCGAGGGTTTCTAAAAAAGAGCCCGGATACAAAATTAAGAGTAAGTTTTTGATATGTTTTTATAAAAATCACCCCACAAAAATAAGAAAATTTCCAAGTATTATCTATAAAAATTATCATTTTTCCCAAAATTTATTGTTCCCTGTTCAAAACTACTTATCCGAGACCTCTGAAAAATAGAATTGTACAGGACTGCAACATTTTTAATAGCACACAGATGACGCGGATTTGGCAGATTTTCGCGGATTAAATCTGCGTTAATCCGTTTAATCTGTGTCATCTGTGTTCTATTCTTAATTTTTCAGAGGTCTCTAATTATTAGTTTATCAAGCACCTTTACAGGTTTCTTTCCTATTTGTCTCTTCCTTTTTGTATTTAGGAATCCATTCTCTTGAGCATATTGGAATAATAGAGCATATAACATTTTACGTGCCCGGTGTAGACGCGATCTAACGGTTCCGACCGGACAATCAATAAAATCGGAAATTTCTTCGTAAGTATAACCTTCAATATCGCTCAAGAAAACTACGGTGCGGAAATCATCCGGCAAAATTGATAATGCATTTGCAATTTCGTCATCAAGAACGTCGCTAAAGGCATCATTTTCGTAATGCTGAGTCTTAACTTCCTCAGATTTAATAGTTTCATAAAAATTTTGAACATCATCATAATCAACTTTGAAGGATTCTCTAGTGGTTTTACGATAATTGTTGATGAATGAATTTTTCATAATTTGAAAAAGCCATGCTTTTGCGTTTGTGCCTTTTTCGAATTTATCAAAAAACCGAAATGCTTTTAGTAACGTGTCTTGTATTAAATCTTCCGACTCATCGGAGTCATTAGTCATTTTAAGAGCAAAACTCTTTAATGAGCTTAGATGAGGAA
>JAJYXU010000123.1 GCA_021801605.1 Bacteroidota bacterium | reverse complement strand
TGTAGGCGATCCCCCAACCGATTTGAGTTTGTTTAAGAATTCACCAGGATACCGCCTGATTCTAAACAACATACTTTTTCCGGCAGCAAAGAAAAAAGAACAAAAGACATAATTTTGATGCTCGATGCAGGCTTTATATTATTAAGTATATAAAATCTAGTATCAAGCATCTTTCATTGAACCCATCTAATAATATTTTCATCTAACGAGGAGTTATGAAATATCTGAAATTCAAAAACAGCAGTGAACAGATTCCTATAGGAAAACTAGTTTGCGTTGGACGAAATTATGCGGCTCATGCAAAAGAATTAGGCAGCGAAGTACCGGAGTTTCCAATAATATTCTTAAAACCGGCGTCAAATGTTATTTATTCAGGCGAATCAGTTGTGCATCCTTCTCACTCCAAAAACTTGCACCATGAAGTTGAACTGGTACTTTATATCGGGGAAGATATTAAAAACGCAACCGATATAACAGCCGAGCGGGCAATCCAAGGATATACAGTTGGTCTGGATATGACTTTGCGCGATCTTCAATTTGAATTCAAGGAAAAGGGAGATCCATGGACACTTGCGAAATGTTTTGACACTGCCGCAGTTCTTACTGATGTCGTTTTAAAAAAGGATTACCAACTTAAAGGTGACGAGAATATTTCTCTTTCAGTAAACGGAACTTTGAGACAAAATTCTTCAATTAGAAATATGATATTTTCGCCTGTAGAAATTGTGAAATTTATTTCTGCTCGAATGACACTTGAAAAAGGAGATCTAATTTTCACCGGCACTCCGGAAGGCGTAGGCAGTGTTGTTCAAGGAGATAAAATTGAAGCTTCTCTGGAAAACATTGGCAAGATTACAACACAAATTGAATAATAAATCGTAATTCGAAAATCTTAAAAAGAGGAAACAATGCCAATCTTTGAATACAAATGTAACGACTGTAATAAAAAATTTGATGTGCTGCACAAATCATCCGCTAATCTCGAAGAGGTAATTTGTCCGGCGTGTCAATCTAAGAATCACAAAAAACTTCTTTCTTCGTTCAGTGCATCAACCGGATCGTCAAGTTTTGATAGCGGTTCATCATGCTCGGATGGAAGCTGCGGTGTACCATCATATGGTGGCGGGTGCGCAAACGGAATGTGCGGTTTGAATTAATATCTATAGAGAGTGCGGAATACCGTTCTGTATTTCATCATTGAATGTGTATCCCGCGCTTCTAACACTTTTAATATAGACAGGGTGTTCCGAATCCGGTTCAAAATATTTTCGTAAGCGTGAAATAAAATTGTCAATCGTTCTCGTTTCAATCTCGGAACTGAGATGCCAAACGTTTTCCAGCAATTCTTTACGGGAAACTATTTTCCCCTTTTTCTCAATCATATATTTTAGAACCATCGCTTCTCGTTGAGTTAATACAAAGTTCTTCAAGCCGCTGGTACAACTTAGATTTTCAAAATTCACTATATTATTTCCAAAGCGGTAAGAGGGTTCGATCTCTGCCGACGACTGGTACCACATCTTACGCTTCAGCATACCTTTTACACGCAGCAGTAATTCATGCAAATTAAACGGCTTGGTTAAATAATCATCCGCGCCAATTTCAAGTCCTCTAACTTTGTCTTCAGCATTAGTTCTGGCGGTTAACATCAGCAACGGCATCTGAGGAGATTTTGCGCGCACCCGTCCGGCAATTTCAAAACCATTGTAATATGGCAGCATAATGTCAAGAATAATCAAATCATATTCTTTCGATCCAAAAAATTCCAATGCTTGTCTGCCGTCCTTTGCCCAGTCAACAATGTACCCTTCGTCGGTAAGATTATACTCAAGCCCAACTGCGAGAGTCTCCTCGTCTTCAACGAGCAATATTTTTTTCCCTTTAAAAGGATTATTCTCCATCTTCTCTTCCAAGCATTTTTTGTTTTCTTGCGGTTTCCCTAAGCAATTTGTTTACATAAAATCTTTTTGATGACTGATAGATAGGCATTTCTATTTTGAATGTGGTTCCTGTATTTAGACCATCACTGGAAGCGGAGATTCTTCCACCGTGATATTTAATAATTCCTTTCACCCAGTATAATCCTAACCCTGTCCCTTTTACGTTTGGTATATTCTTGTTATCAATCCGTTGAAACTTTTGAAAGATTTTATTTTGATTTTTTTGACTTATTCCAATCCCTCGATCAGTGAATTCAATCATCAAATATTTTTTACCGCATGAAAGTTTTATTGTGATAACGGGCGGTTCTACAGAATACTTCATCGCGTTATCTGTAAGGTTATCAAATACAATCTGCATTGCATCTTTATCAATCACGCATTTACAAGGTGCTTCTCCTAAAATTTCAACCGCTGAATCGGATAAACGAAATTGTTCTACAGATTCCTTAATTAATTGACGAATCACCTCGTCTGCATTATAAATATGATAATTATGCGCAATCCGTTTTTTCTCGAGTCGAGATATTTCCAATATTGAATTTATTAGCTTTTTCAACCGTTTCGAATCTCTCATCATCAATCCGTAAAACTCTCTCTGTTTTTCTGCGGGAACGTCTTTAGAATGTAATGTTTCCAGGTAAAGCTGAATTGAAGCCAGCGGAGATTTTAATTCGTGAGTAACATTTGCAATAAAATTATCGTAGAGTTTTGTAAGTTTTACTTGAACTGTAAGGTTTCGAAAGATCAAGAACATTGCTGTTGCTATTAAAACAATCAGCACTATTCCGCCGACGAAGACCAGCACATTCGGGCTGTCAATAACTATTTGCGGAGAAAGTTTATCTCCAACTTGTTTAATGATTAGATAATTGGCAACATACCAGTAAATCCATAAACCGAGCAAACCTAACCAAGCAAACTGAGCAAATATAAAAGCGAATATTAGAAAAAGAAGGGACCGGTTTTTTTTCATTTATGAATACTAATTGTTATTAAATACACAGATACTTTTCTCGTTCATTCCAATTTCGACTACTGCAAAAATTTGCTGGGGACGCAACCATGCATCCCCAATTATAATGATCTAATTATACGTTGGCAGAAAAGAATACTCTTTCGCGTAGAACAACATTTGTTTTGTAAAATCATCCGGGTATTCAATCTTTACGTCAATTATCTGATCACCATTCATCACCGGAACTAACATTGGATTTATAAATCCTGCATAAGGAGCAATGTTCAATTTTTTATAGCGGGCTAAAACTTCTTTATGAAGAACTGGATCAACCTTTACTCCGTAGCTTTCAACTAAATTTTTTCCGGCGTTATAATCGCCTTCCGATTTAATTTTTTGAATCTCTCGCAGTAACTGACCGAATAAATCACGGAGTTTGTTATAATCATTAATCACAAAAAATGTTTTGCCGTCTTTTACTTTCTTTTCGATTACACCTCTTTTGCCGCCGGGCAGGTTTTCGGATTTACCCTTTTCAAATGCCCACATTGCCACAAGCTGACGGTTTCTCATATGCGCTTCTTCAATATTTTCTCCGGGTTGAACGCGCGCAAGCTGAATCATTAATCCATTTTTGATGTACTGATCATAAGCGGTTTTACCGGCGTCAATTGAGGGCATTACACCTATATCAACCAGTTTTTGATCCATCAGAAAATAAAGAGCAACAAGATCTGCCCTTGCTTCTTCAAGAGTTGAATAATAATTTTTTAATGTTGTATGCGGATCTGCAACGCCTGGATTCATTTGTCCGGAAGCATGACCAATTACTTCATGCATATCCGTGTGAAGATCGTCTGTAAGAGCGCCATATTTTTTTGAACGTTCGATCTCTTCTTTTGAATATGCAAATTCTTCCAGAACTCCGCTTGTCTTTGAAAACATATTATAAGAATGAACTATGTTCCCCATGTTTACAGATTTTGAACCATATTCTTTTCTAATCCAGTTTGAGTTGGGAAGATTCACTCCGATCGGTGTTGAAGGCGATGCATCACCGGATTCAACAACAACGGTAATAACTTTGGCGCTTATACCTTTTACGTTTTTCTTTTTATGCTCTGGCATTATCGGCGAATTATCCTCAAACCATTGTGCGTTATCACTTATTGCTTTGATCCGTTTTGTTGCTTCCTTATCCTTTATGGAAACGTACGATTCATAGGTGCCGCGGTAGCCGAGCGGGTCGTTGTAGGTTTCTATAAAACCGTTAACCACATCAATTACAGAGGATGTATCTTTAACCCAGGCAATATTGTATTCATCCCATGTTTTTAGATCACCTGTTTCATAATATTCTATAAGAAGCTCTAATGCTTTTTTCTGCTGATAGTTTTCTGCAACCGTAACTGCTTTTTGCAGCCATGAAACTATCTTAACAATTGCCGCCGCATAGATGCTGTTCGCTTTATAATGTCGCTCTAAAATTTCTCCTTTTAGTCTAACTAATTTGGAATTTAATCCGTAAGAAATTGGTTCAGGGTCATTTGCTTTGACAATTTTTTTATAAAATGCCTCAACTTCTTTTTGGGTTACATCATTGTAAAAATTTACGGCGGATGATTTTACAAGATCAAATTTTGGATCTTGATTAACTTTCATAGCATCAATTTTGGGATCGAACATAATCGGGATAAGTTTTTTAATTAAATCATCCGGGCGTTCATTGTTTTGAAGAGGAAGTTCATATTCATCTGAACCGGCTATCAATTCTTTGAAATATTCTTTCGAGAATTCCGGGAGAAATTTTTTGTTAGCATAATGATGATGAATACCGTTTGAGAACCAGACTCGTTTTGTGTAAGTCATAAATTTTTCGAAATCGGGAGTTGTGCGGTCGCCGGTATAGGTTTTAATAATTCCTTCAAGTGTTCGTCTGATGTATAAATTGTGTTTATAATTTTGATCATAAATCATATCACGTCCGGATAGCGCTGCCTGATAAAGATAGTAGGCAAGCTGTTTCTGTTTGGGTGTGAGTTCATCAAATCCCGGAACTTGATACCGCTGAATTCGTAAATCGGCAAATTGTTCGGTGGAATATTTAAAATTGTCCGGTTCCTGTTTCTTTTCTGTACTGCAGCTCATTGTGATAATTCCTAAAATGATATATAAAATATTTCTGATATGTCGCATAAGTTTTCCATAGTTTATTTATTATTGTTCAAAAGAAAAATATAACTTTTGTACACACTAAACAATGCGCCACGGTTACGCTTTTAGGAAATTATTATGAATGTGCAGATATTCGGCACTAAAGGATGCAGTGAGACCCGTAAAGCCGAGCGGTATTTTAAGGAGAGAAGAATTGCGTTCCACTTTCGCGATCTGGGTGAAAAAGGGATAGCAAAAGGCGAGCTCGAAAATATTACACGTGTTATTCCGTTAGAGGAATTGATTGACCGCGAAGGAAAGCAATTCAAGAAGCGGAATCTTCAATACATGGTTTTTGATTTGGATAATGAACTCTTGAATGATCCTTTACTCTTTAAGACGCCAATCGTTCGAAACGGGAAAGAGGTAACGATTGGATATAAACCGGAAGTGTGGAAGAGTTGGTTGTAAACAAACCCCACCTCTCTCCTCCTCTTTCAAAAAGCAACGATGTCAACTTAGTGGGAGGAAGAAGAAAAGCGAAACTGAATAGAACACATATTAAAGGTTGATAATTAAGAGAAAAAAGTCCTCCCTTGAGATTTAATTCTATGAGACCTCTGAAAAATAGAATTGTACAGGACTGCAACATTTTTAATAGCACACAGATGACGCGGATTTGGCAGATTTTCGCGGATTAAATCTGTGTTAATCCGTTTAATCTGCGTCATTCGTGTTCTATTCTTAATTTTTTAGAGGTCTCAATTTGTAAGATTGATTATCATTCATCTGCGTTTTCTCTTTGACTCTTTGTTCTATTGCAATAGACTCGGCAGGCAGGCGGGTTTTTGCAGATTAGTTTTTGAAGTTATTAGAGATACCCTAAAGCAAAAAAATATTAATTTCATTCCTGTTCAGGCATTCCCATAAGCGCCCACTCTTCTTTTGCGGGACCATAAACGCCCGGGACTTTCAATCCGGCTTGTCTCATAAGCACTGTCATTTGTCCGCGGTGATGAGCTTGATGGGCAATAAGACTTGATAGAACATTTGAACGCTTCCAAACTTGACCGTACATGTTAATATCATCATTCAGCATCTCATCTGTCCATAGTTTTGAAATTAACTCATTGACAGCTTTAGATGCTTTTTCATATTCATTAAAAATAGTTATGGCAGAATTGGGAGCGGGAGTTTCCTCGAACATTTCAAATGGCAATCCGGTTTTCGACAGCATTTCCGGAATTGTATTTGTTATATGCCATGCTATAAATCCAAGCGAACGCCCATTTTCAGTAACTTTTTGCTTGAGAGATTCATCAGTCAAATTTTGAAAAACTTTGAGTGTTGCCTCACTCTCATATTTCCAACTCTCTAAAAAATCTTTGATTGTTCTAAACATAATTCCTCCATTATTTAATTTTCAGCTCATGAATTCCGCCGGCAAAATCTTTTTGCGATTGAATCTCGATTTTGACAGATGGTGTTTTAACAGTTTCGAATTCTACATTATTGTATTTATCTTTTTTCGTTAAGTAAGGATGAACATTTGTAGGATATACCGCACGCCAGTCATTTCCTTCTTTATAATAAACTTTCCACGACTGCGGAACGCGGCATTCGCCAATTCCTGTATCATCAAACCAGTAGATTGAAAGTTCAGATACTTCTTGTGGTTTCTCAAAATCAATTTGAACAGATTCTTTTTCCCCTTTACTTAGCCACCAATGGAAATACGGAAGCGATTCATCCGCTGAACTTTGCGGTTCCATCTGGTCTTTCATTGCCTGAGGATTTTTTCCATGAGATACTGTTAATTTTGCATTAGTCAAAATTGTCTCGCCATACAATGGGCGGACTGTGCTTTCATCTTTTGCAAGCCAAACACTCATCTCTCCTTTACCGCGATGAGCCCAAGCGTAATAAGGAATTGCTAAAAAATCCTGTTCCGATTTTTCCAAACCTTTTTTATCTCTGTTAATCTTATAACCAAAAACTTTTCCTTTAATTATTTCTACGCCGTTGAGCAAATCCGGCATGAATTCCGTTTGCAAGTTTGAATTTTCCGGCAGCAATATATTGTGCACCAAACCATCTTTGTTATCTCTCCATTCAGCGGCATAGACAAGCGGTCCGCGCTGAAGAGCAATTCTTCCTTTATCAGCTTCAACTTTTTCGTTAGCAATTATTTTTCTTACTTCCATCGGAAGAAATAACTCAACTACATCTTCGGTATTCCATTTTCTTTTGATCTGAGCAAAACCTTTTTCAACATTTAATGGTATCTGCTGACCGTTAACAGTTAACAACACTTTCTGCGTTTGAATATCTGTAAATGAATAAAGATCGCTTGCAATCGGTTTATTCTGAGCCCATTCGGGAATTCTAATATCGAGGGAAAATTCTTGAGCTCCTTGTTTGGGCGATACAATAATTTTTACTTTCCCTTCCCAAGGATAATTTGTTTCCTGCTGCAATTTAACGGTGCCCTCTTTTAGTCCAATTTCCGTTTGATTGCTGGTAAATAAATTTACATACAACTGGTTTTCTTTAGCCGCATAAATATAATTTGCAACCGAAGCAATAAAACGCGTTACGTTAGTAGGACAGCATGCGCAATCAAACCATGCTGCGCGTTCGTGTGTACCGAACGATTCTAAAACATTGGGATAGAAAAATTTATCGCCGCTCATTGAGATACCGGAAAGTAGCGCGTTGTAAAGAGTGCGTTCAAGTATATCAATATATTTTGAATCGCCTTTCAGCAAAAACATTCTATGATTCCAGAGAACGTTTGCAATTGATGCGCAAGTTTCATTGTAGGCGCTTGCATTCGGCAGCTCATAATTTTTTCCAAATCCTTCCCATGAACCCGATGCACCAAGTCCACCGGTTAAATATATTTTCTTGCCGGCAACATTATCCCAGATTTTATCAAGTGCATTAATGTAGTTCTGATCTCCGGTAAGCGCTGCAACATCCGCCATTCCGGAATACATATATCCTGCTCTTACTGCGTGACCAACTGCTTCATCCTGTTCAATAACCGGTTTATGATCCTGATTATATTCTCCCCAAGATTTTCTTCCATTGATATAGTTGCCCCGCATATCAAGAAAAAATTTGGCGAGCTTTAAATATTTTTCTTCACCTGTAACGCGGTAAAGTTTTGCCAAACCAATTTCAATTTCTTGATGACCGCTTGGAAGCATCAATTTGCCGGGTCCAAAAACAGTATTTACGAGTTCGGCGCTTTTAATTGCAACATCGAATAAAGTTCGTTTTCCTGTTGCCATAAAATGAGCAACCGCCGCTTCATAAAGATGACCGAGATTATAAAGCTCATGACTACCTTCCTCGTTTAACCATCGAGAAGGACCGGTAACTTTTTCAAATTTCTTTGACCCCATTGTACGAACGGTGTAGAGGTAGCCGTCTTTTTCCTGTGCGGTTGAGATAAGTGAAATTATTTTATCTAATTGCTCTTCTAACTGTTTATCCGGTTTTAGCATTAACGAATACGATGCGCCTTCAATTACTTTGTAAACGTCGGAGTCATCAAAATAATATTTACTGCAGAAATCGCCCGATTCTATTTTCCCGGCAATAGCAAAATTTTTAATACGACCGGTTTCCTCCAGAAGTTTTAACGCATAAGGTATAGTTACCGTACGGTTAATCTCCATTCTATTAAACCAGAATCCGTCTGTCATGTGAACTTGTGTGAAAGGAACCGGATGAATTGGATAATCTTTTTTCATCTGTGCATGAATGAATAATGCCGTAATCAACAATAATGTTAAAACTAATTTCAATTTCAGTCCCAACTCCTTTTAAAATTATTTCTTTTCTGACAATTCATTTATTGCTTCTTGCAGAAGTTTATTAAACTTATCCGGATCTTCAAGCATCACAAAATGACCAACGCCTTTCATTATTTTCACTTCAAAAGATTTCGTGTGTTTACGAGTCTCTTCTATATTAAGCGGATACCGATCACAATTGATAGATATAATCGGGGCATTCATATCTTTCAACGCTTTGAAAGCATGGTAACTAAACAAATTTTGCATTGCATTAATTGCAACTAGAGGAGGTGCAGCCGACATATCATCTGAAACCTTCTTCACTAATGCAGAATCTGCAGTCGGTGGAAACATTGTTTTTACAAATTCTTTCGTCGTGAGAACAAAATTTTCTTTAAATGGTTTCATGAACTAATCAATCTGTTCTTTTGTCATTTCATCTTCCAACCCCTGATAAGTATCGGCACCGACTAAACCAATTACTTTCTCCTTCAATTGCCGGGCAGCTTCAATAATAATATAACCACCCATCGAATGCCCTATCAGAATTACTTTCTTCAATTCAAGCTTATTAACAACTGCGGCAACATCTTCTCCAAACAGTTCCATTGTATAATTTTTTCTGTTCATTCCGGATTCACTATGCCCGGCAAGATCAATAGTAACAACTTTATACTTTGGTGAAAATTCCTTTACTTGATTATCCCAGTAAGATTTATCGCAGCTCCAGCCGTGAATGAAAACAAGCGCGGGTTCACCGCTGCCTTCAACCGTGTAAGCAATTTCAACTCCATCTTTTGATTTAACTTTTTCTGTTACGGCTACTAAGGCAACATTTGTTAGAAAGTAAATCGCAACTAAAGCGATAAATATAAATCTTGTTTTTGTGTTCCTGTTATATCCCATGTTTTCTCAGCGGAACTCCGTGAATTCTCCGTGTCTCTCTGTGAAATAATGTTACACAGAATGGCACCGAGATTACACTGAGAACCACCGGGGGTTAATTTAAAATTACTGCCGGAACTTTAACCTGATTAACAATTTCATTGAATTTCGGAATCTCAATTTCAACCAGCTCATTTAGTTTTTTCAGTTCGGCATCAATCTTTGCAACTAATTCATTTTTCACCTTATACGATTGCTCTGTTGGTCTGAAATCTCCGCTCTCCACCGAACCATTAAGCGAAGAAAGTTTATCATTCAATCGAACTGGAAAATTCAGCGGATCTTGCGAGCTTTTATTTTTTGTCTGGTATAATGTTTCTTCAATTACTGTGATTTTTTTATTAATCTCTTCGCCGGATTTTTTAATTTCATCGGCATCCTTCCGATTCTTAATTCGTTCGTTCACACCGTTAATCTGTTTCCGGATGTTTCTGATCAGCTTAATCGCTTTGTGAATTTCAGTTAATTTATCCCGTGTTGCTAAAACAAATTCGAACTGAGTTTGCAAATCTTCCTGCGTAGCAGACGAACGCGGATCTTTTACAATTACAAATGGAACCGTTGTGCTATCTTTACCATAAATTAAAGTTGCTTTGTATTCTCCAGGGATTGCCTTGGGCCCGGTTAATCCTCCTCTGCTCCAGATAATCATTCCATCAAATTTTTCTGCATCGGGATAACGCATATTCCAAATAAATCTCTGCAATCCTTTCTTTATAGGAAGGCGAACATCGCGTTCTTTTGTTTTTGGTTTGAATGAATTAATAACTCTTCCGCTGGAATCGGAAATCTTCAATTCAACAGAATTACTGTCCGGCATTTCTTTGAAATAATAATTTAGAATAACACCACTCTGCAGATTTTTTCCGGAAGTAGTCCCATCACCCCTGTCGCTGTTGTTAATTCGATATGTTTCCCGCGGCGGATACAAATGATAATTTTTCTTCATTACATCTGCATTCAATAAACGGAGCGGGGATATATCATCTATCATCCAGAATGATCTGCCTTGTGTTGCAACAATCAAGTCTTCATTCTTTATAGCAAGATCTGTGATTGGGACGATAGGAAGGTTTTGCTGAAATGTCTGCCAGTTCTCGCCGTCATTAAACGAAATATACATTCCTTCTTCTGTCCCTGTGAATAACAATCCTTGCCGTTTGGAATCGGCACGAACAACACGAGATCG
>JAJYXU010000164.1 GCA_021801605.1 Bacteroidota bacterium | reverse complement strand
GATTTACCCCGTGGAATAAATTAAGAATCAAATTGTTTCAAAAACACAAATGCTATTCCACGGGGTAAACGGATTTTCGCAGATTAGCTTTTAAAGTTATTAGAGATACCCTTAATTAAAAATTCTCTGGTTGTCCAAAAAGAAAATTTCCTCTGTGTCTTTGCGCCTTGTGGTTTATTTTTTATTTATTTTCAAATCTTTCACCACAGAGACTTTTGGACAGTCACGTTAAGGGGAATGCTGTCAACTTAAGATTAAATAGAACAGATGACGCTGATTTAACGGATCCACGCGGATCAATCTGCGAAAATCCGCTCGATCTGCGTTATCAACGTTCCATTGTTTACCATTTTTCTTTATTCGCTCCCTTAACCTGACAGCATTGCACGTTAAGGGTGGGGCTAAATTACTTTTAGTGATTCATCAAGATCGAGCAAAATATCATCTGTGTTTTCAAGTCCAATTGCAAGACGAACACCGCCGGCATCAATTCCCCGTTCACGTAATTTATCGGGAGGAACAACAGAGTGTGTCATCGATGCTGGATGCTCAATTAATGTGCGGGTATGACCGAGAGATACAGCGAGCGTCATTGTGTATGCGTTATCGGCAACGTAATCCATAAATCTACTGCCGACTTCTTTTGTCTCCGCTGGCGTATTTCCTTTCAGCACAAAATAAAGTAAGCTTCCCGGCGCAAAATTTCCGTTGAAGTCAATCATTTGTTTCTTAGCAATTTCGTAACCTTTGAAATTCGGTAGCCCGGGATAATTTACGAAATCAACTTTCGGATGAGCATTCAGATATTCAGCAATGCGCATTGCAGATTTAATTTGATGACGCTGACGAAGAGCGAGAGTCGGTAATCCATAAGTAAGAATTGCCCAAGCGCTCTTCGTGTTTAACACAGCACCAAAATCTTTTCTGTAAAGCAGAATTAAATCACGATACTTTTTCTTTCCGATTACAACACCGCCCATATCAGTTCCGAATCCACCTATTCCTTTTGTAAGAGAATGAACAACAAAATCAGCACCTAATTCAATCGGTCTCTGACAGAACGGAGTAGCAAATGTATTATCAACAACAATTTTAATCTGCCCATTCTCATCTCTTGTTTTGTTGATCTCTTTTACAATCTCCGCGACCGCTTTTACATCAACAATTTCAATGTTGGGATTGGCGGGCGTTTCAAAATAGATGACTTTTGTTTTTTCGGTTAAAGTATTCAGGATACTATCGTGAGCAGTTAGATCAATTGGTGAGACTTTAATATTGTATTTCGGATACCAGTTATTGAATAAAGAGATTGTACAGCCGTACAGAGTATTGTGAGTAATTATATGATCGCCGCTCTTGGTTAAACTACCGAGTACAGCCGAGATGGCACCCATTCCGCTTGAAAAGCTAACAGCTGTTTCTCCCTTTTCAACATAAGCTAAATTTTCTTCAAGCATATCTTTATTCGGTTCGCCGAGACGATCATAAATAAAAATAGGAGCTTTATCCCCGAACTCTTCCGTGTTAGCGAATTGCAAAAAACCTTGAGCACCCCGTTCCACTGAATCAAGTCTGAATGTTGTAGATGATGATATTGGCGCAGTTACGTGATGGGAGTAATCCCATTTGTCGGAAACATCTTTACCATAAATAAGATGAGTATCCATCGAGTATTTCGAATCTTCAACTTGATTTTTCTTTTTTGTTTTCGTTTCATTTGTCATGATATACCTCGTACAATTTTTCTAAATCAAAATTACGGAAATAACAGATGGGAATAAAATTGGTAACAAGAAAAATTGTAATGTCATTGGAGTGAGTGTGTCGATAGTTTATTAATAAAACTGTTCATGTGAGTTTGAAAATTTGATAACTGAGCCACCATTTTTTATATTTATTAAAAGGTATAACAATCTAAAGGGTAAGAGATGGATACTAATTTAAGAAGTCAAATAAAAAATCTTAGTGTATCAGAACGAATTCTACTGGCAGAAGAAATTTGGGATAGTGTTGCGGAAGAGAATAAATCGTTCGTACTATCATCATCCCAAAAAGAAGAATTGGAGAGAAGACTTGAGTTATTTAATCAAAATCCAAATGCTGGGAGGAACTGGGAAGAAATTAGATCAGAGTTCCTTTTATAATAGTTTACGATTATTCTGAAAAAGAAATAATTATCTATGCTGTGTTCCACTCACGAAGAAATCTACAATCAATTAAACAGAGATTACCAAACACGGTTTGACACAGGAATTATCGTTACAGAGATTAATAATTTTTTTAGTTGGGTAAAATTATTTCAGCGCTTGTTCAATATCTGCTATTAAATCTTCAGCATCTTCTATACCAACGGAGAATCGAATTAAGCCATCGGTCAAACCAAATTTTTCGCGTTCGACTTTTGGAACTGATGCGTGAGTCATTGATGCCGGGTGGGAAACCAAACTTTCAACCCCGCCGAGACTTTCTGCAAGTGTAAAAATTTTCAGATTGTTAATAATTTTTTTTGCGTTATCCAGACTGCCAAAATCAACCGAGATCATTCCGCCGAATCCGCTCATCTGTTTTTTTGCAAGTTCATGTTGAGGATGAGATTTTAGTCCAGGATAAATTACTTTCTTAGCATAAAATTTTGTGGAAAGATATTCAGCAATCTTAATTGCATTTGCATTATGCTGTTTCATTCTAACAGCAAGAGTTTTAGTGGCTCGGAGTGTAAGCCAGCAATCGAACGGTGAAGGAACTGCGCCGATTGCGTTTTGCAAATATTTTATACGCTCATGAATTTTAAAATCATTAGTGATTATCATTCCGCCAACAACATCGCAGTGCCCATTAATATATTTTGTTGTGCTGTGAAGAACCACGTCTGCACCAAGTCCAAGCGGACGCTGAAAATATGGTGACATAAACGTATTATCAACAACGCAAATAAGTTTGTTCGCTTTGCAAATTTTAGCGGTTGCCTCAATGTCCGTCAAGTTCAGCATCGGGTTGGTAGGAGTTTCGATGTAAATAATTTTTGTATTCTTTTTAATTGCGTTCTCAATATTTTTTGTATCGCTGGTATCAACCCAAGAAAAATCAAGCCCGTATTCTTTCATAATTAGTTCCATCAAACGATATGTACCGCCGTAAACATTATTCGACACTACCGTATGATCGCCGTTCTTCATCAATCCAAGAATAGCTTGAATAGATGCTAACCCGGAAGAGAACGCGATACCATACTTCCCTTTTTCAAGTGTGGCAATATTTATTTCTAGAGCTTGACGAGTGAGGTTGTGCGTGCGTCCGTATTCAAATCCCTTGTTTACACCAAGCTCTTCTTGTGCATAAGTTGATGTTTGATAGATCGGAGTAGAAATTGCACCTGTAGTTGGATCGGGGATTTGTCCCGCATGAATTGCATCTGTTGAAAAGCCCATTTTTAACCTTACTAATTATTATGAAAATTAATTATTAACTGATCTTACGCATTCTTGAGTTTTTCACGGCACAAACGAAGTCACAAAGACTCCAAGAAACACAAAAGGACCTTGTGCATTTCTTCTGAAAAACCGGCATTACGCATGGAACCTTTGTGTCTTTGAGTCTTAGTGGCAAAGTATTTTTGGTTTCTGCGTAACATCAGTTATTAAAAATAAATCCAAAATTCAAAGCACAGAATTTAAAACTTTTTTGAATTTAGAATTTCTAATTTTTGTTTTTAGTTTCATTTTTCACGTTATATCATTCATAATCAATCAAATCATAACGTGTGATTATATCCGTAATCCTTCCGAAATCAGAAACCAAAATTGCATGAGCATCCGTTAATGCTTTCCGGACTTCATTCAAATTTGCTTTAGCGTCAATAACCAAAAAACTTTCTTCCATCACATCTTTTACAAAAACATCGAGTAAGTTTTTATTTCCATGAACTTTGGTTATCAATCTGCTTTCACGCAGACTTCCGACAGGTCTCATAAATTCATTCAAAACAGGAATATATGAGAAACCTTTTTCGTTCATTATCTTAATTGCATCCCTGACAAGAATTGTATCGTGCACATAAACAATTTCTTCTTTCCCCTTTCTCTTCTTAGCATCAGAAATATCACTTAGAATTTTAATTTCCATATCAAGCATACGATTATCTTTGAGCCATTCGACATTGTGACCTTTGGAAAGATACCGCTCACCGGTATCACAAACGATGAAGACAACAACATCATCTTCGGATAAATCTTTAGAAATTTCAAGAGCAACATGAACGATGGTGCCGGTGCTTCCACCGCAAAATATTCCTTCTTCTTTTGTGAGTCGCCGTGCAGCGGCAAATGATTCTTTATCACTTATGTTTATAATTTTATCAATGTACTGGAAGTGAACATTTTCAGGAAGACAATCTTGCCCAATGCCTTCAACTAGATAAGGAGTTCCCTTTATGATCTCGCCGGTTTCTTTATAATGTTTGAAGATAGAACCGAGAGGATCTGCACCAATTATTTTTATGTTCGGATTTTTTTCTTTAAGAAATTTACCTGTACCGCTTATTGTACCGCCGGTTCCAATGCTTGAGACAAAATGAGTAATCTTGCCTTCAGTCTGACGCCAAATCTCCGGACCTGTTGTTTGATAGTGCGTCTCAGGATTGGATGGATTAGAATATTGATAGGCAAAAAATGAATCCGGTGTTTCATTAGAAATTCTTTTTGCAACGTTCACATAATAATCGGGATGATCCGGTTCGTATGAATTGGGTACAACAATAACTTCAGAACCGAGCGCTTTAAGATAATTTATTTTTTCAGAGCTTACTTTTTCAGTGCATACAAAAATACATTTGTAACCTTTCACAGATGCAGTGAGAGCCAGACCAATTCCGGTATTACCGCTGGTTGCCTCTATAATTGTACCGTTTGGTTTTAGAATGCCGCGTTTCTCTGCGTCAAGAATCATGCTGTAGCCGATTCTATCCTTTACACTTCCGCCCGGGTTTGCTGACTCGAGTTTTGCAAATATTTGCGGCTTCAATCCTTTATTTATTTTGTTCAGTTTAATTAACGGTGTATTGCCAATTAAATCTAAAATACTGTTTTTGTATTCCATAATTTTCTTTCAACTAAGAATATTGCGGGCAATATTAGTGAAATAAAGAATTTTAATCTATTTCTTTTAGATTATTTGGTCCTTACAAAAGAGCAAAGAAAACTCAAGCCATATTATTTTTCTCAAGCCACTCATCATTATAGATTGTACTGAAATATTTGTAACCGCTATCGCAGATAAGTGTGACTATATTAGCTTCCCGGTCAATCTCTCGTGCAAGATGAACCGCACCATAAACATTAGCACCGCTTGAACCGCCGGCAAGTATTCCCTCCTCGAAAGCAGTTTTCTTTGCCCAACCAAATGCTTTTTTATCCTCCACTTTCATCATATCATCGAGAAGATCTAATTGCGCCGTATTAATTAAAAACTCATCGCCCATTCCTTCAATCAAATAACGAGATGGAGTAGTCATTTTTTTGTATTTGAACCAATCATAAAACACAGAACCTATCGGATCCAGTCCGATCAATTTTACATTTGGATTTTTTTCTTTGAGATATTTCCCCGCACCGCACAATGTTCCTCCTGTTCCTACAGCAGCAATAAAATAGTCAACCTTGCCTTCCATCTGTTCCCAAATTTCCGGTCCGGTAGTCATATAGTGCGTTTCGTTGTTATCAAGATTGTTATGCTGATCTATATAAAAAAGTGATGGATCTTTTTTAGTAAGAATCACCGCATATTGATTATACGAATCGGGATGTTCCGGCGGAAGCGATGCATCAACTTTTACGACATCAACACCAAGCACTTCTAACATTTTAATTTTTTCTTTACTTGTTGTATTGCGAATAACAATCTTCAGTTTGTAACCTTTTTGACGGCATATTATTGCAAGTCCCATTGCAGTATTGCCGGAAGAATTTTCTAGAATAGTGTCGCCAGGTTTGATCTTCCCTTCCCGCTCGGCTTTTTCAATCATGTATTTAGCAATACGGTCTTTAATACTTCCGCCCGGATTCATGAATTCCATCTTTGCCCAGATTGTGGCTTTCAATCCTTTGGATATGTTTCCAAGTTTGACAATCGGAGTTCTGCCGATTGCATCAATTATACTTTCATAGCGATTGTTTCTCATTATAATTCCATTAGACGATTATAGAGTGTCCCCGTAAAAATTCTTCTGCAGTCATTCGTTTACGACCTTCGGCTTGAAGTTCGAGAATTTGCAGATAGCTGTTTTTTGTTTTGATAAAAATTTCTTTTTTAGATTCTAATATTCTTCCGGCTTTATGTGATTGGCTATCATCAGTCGAAAATTCTTGCTTGAACTGATCACGGATAACCGGTAAATGGTCACCAATTATTTTCGTTTTAAATACCTTATAAGTCTTTCCGTTGTGTTCAAAATATGCACCCGGATGCGGCGAAAGTCCGCGGACTAAATTATGAATTTCAATATCACTTCTATCCCAATCAATCTTACAAATCTCTTTGGTGATTTTGGGGGCAGGAGAGGCAATGGAATCATTTTGTTTTGAAGGAACAACATTTCCCTTTTCAATCAGTTCAACTGTTTGAAGAACAACATTGGCACCAATAATCATCATTTTATCATGAAGAGAACCGAAATCGTCTTCTTCATCAATTTTAATTTTTTCTTGGACGATAATATTGCCGGTATCTACCTTATCTTCTAAGAAAAATGTTGTAACTCCCGTTTCTGTTTCTCCATTTATGATTGACCACTGGATTGGTGCCGCTCCTCTGTATTTAGGCAATAAGGAGCCATGCAAGTTGAATGATCCTTTTGCGGGAATTGTATAAACATCCTTAGGCAAAATTCTAAAAGCAACCACAATAAACAAGTCCGGGTCGAGTTCTATCAAGCGCTGAATAAACTTTTCATCTTTCAGAGAAATTGGAGTCAGAACTTCCAAATTATTTTCTAATGCAAAATTCTTAACCGGTGTAGAAGAAATTTGTTTCCCTCTTCCGCGTTCTTTATCGGGTGCGGAAACTACGGCAACAATTTTGTGATTGGATTCAAGAAGTATTTTGAGCGAGGGAATCGCAAATTCAGGCGTTCCCATAAAAACAATTTTCATTTTTAACTCCGCTCAATAATTCCGGCAAGAAACCTTTGGTGTGGATTATCCTTCTGTGATAGGATATTCAATCTCAACTTCCCTATTCATAATGTTCGATAATTCCGCAGAAAGTTTTATCTTAACATCTTCGGCAACGCGATCCGGAATCATTTTTCCAATCAAATGATCGTACTCATGAAGAATTACGCGTGCCAACAAAGCATCTGCTTCTATCTCAACTTCTTTTTCATCAGTATCCATGTAACTGACTTTTATTATGTCCGAACGCAAAACATTAGCGTGCAAATTAGGAAGACTCAAACAGCCCTCTTCTTTAAAAGATTTTTCATCCGACTGAAGAATAATTTTGGGATTAATCATCACAAGCGGTTTAAATTTTTCATAACCATCCGCTCCTTCAAGATCCAGAACAAATAAAGACTCTCTATATCCAACCTGATTAGCAGCAAGACCGATTCCATTGGCATTGCGCATTGAATCGAACATGTTTTTTATTTTTCTGATAATGTCATCGGATACTTCTTTAACCGGCTGAGCTTTTTGCCGTAAAATTTTATCACCATAAACTGATATTGGAATTATTGCCATAAATTTTTCACAAAAGATTATTGCGCTTCTGCTCTAACGACATCGGCACTTAGATCATTAAATAAATTTACTTCCGTTGAATAGAACAGCATTCTCACTAACAATCGAAAGATAATTAACATTTGCTGAAGAATAAAGGAGACGAACAAAAAATAGAATGGTGTTCGCGGTATGAATCTACCGATTACATTATAAACAATAGAGCCAAGAGCACCAATTATTGCAACAATCAAAAATGTAATGAATACTTTGCTAAAGTTATTCATTATAAAGCGGATTGCATTGAAGCATTCTTTCAATATTTCGTTTTTATCTTTTACAGCAAGAGATATTTTGGAGTAATCAGAGATCAACGTAACTATACCTATAAAAAATACTAACAGAAGATACCGCAATGCCTTTAGAATAAAGTCAGCGTAAACATTTTCGGAATTTTTAAATATAATCGAAATCAATTCTCCGGAGTAATCATTTATTTTAAATGCGGCTGCAAAAAAGAGAAGCGAGATGAGTAGTACTTTTGTAAATCGTAAAAAATATTTTACTCCGCCGTAGAAAAAATCAACAGTATGATTTTTATCCGGATTCTGAAAAATCGAAATCAATCCCCCAAGAAAAAAAGTTTGAATTAGAGCATAGATTCCTACAACAAAATAGATACTCAATGGAAGATGATTGAGCTGAATGGAGTAGAGATTTCTAAACTGAATATACCACATGTAATCAAAATTTAGTGCTAAACGGTCGCTTGTTAAAGATGTTCCGAGATTATCAATTAGGATATTATAAATTGGAACAGCGAGCACCAACGCTGCCATAGCATTGAATGCCCACATTATAATTACAAATTTGTCATTATGAAATACAGAACGGATACCATGAAGCAATATTTGTTTTATGCTAAAAATCATCCCACACTTCCCAGCAGTACGAGTGCATTTTGAATCCAGAAGAATAAACGAATCACAAGCGAGAGAGAAGCCCACACCCTCGGCTCAACTGTAAAAGAATTATTAGCAAAGTTTATATCAAGTAGATTTTTTCTTTGAGGGTCTACTTCTGCCGCAATAACTTTATTGTTAGTTCTGAATTTCAAAAGCTTCCAGCGTTCAACTCCGTTCCATTTCTGGTAAAGTGTGTCTTTATCTGTATAGAGTGCAATATCATTTTTAAATATTCCGTCACCGAGACGCTCAGCCAAGACTTCATATTCGTCCGCAGAATTCTGTTTGATAGAAGTTATTTTGTAATCGAAATACTTTGGGGCTTTGTAAAATTCATCAAAGAACCAGCTCATATCTTCATTGCAATTTTTTTGAACAATTGAGATAAAATCTTCAGTATGAGGATGTTTGTATTTAAATCTATCGTAATATTCTTTCAAGATTGCCATCACTTTTTCATGACCTACATATCTTTCAAGAGTAAGAAGAACTAGTTCCGGTTTGTTATAAGAATTGACAACGTACGAAAGCCTGGTTGGAAGTTTGTAAGATGTATCTGCTAGGGCTCCAATAGATAAATTTTTGTAATAAGAGTTGGCGCTTCTTGCACCTTCCGGCATTTGAATATCAACAAGAGTGTAGATCAAAGGGATCTCATTGAAAGAAAGAAAATTTAAACCGAAGACAGGTATATAAGTTGCAAATTTAAAATTCTCCAAAATTTCCGGCTGATAATGATACATTATTTTTGTAGCGATATAAGATGTGAATCCTTCATCCAGCCATGCCTCATAAACTTCATTGCTGGCAATCAAACCTTGAAAGTACTGATGTGAAAATTCGTGTGTGACAAGATACTCCGGCCCGCCGGTTTCTTTAGGAGAAAATAATTCGGCACTTACGGTGAAAAGTGTTGGATACTCCATGCCGCCGGAAGCTGACGTACGCGGAACAT
Organism: Bacteroidota bacterium; assembly: GCA_021801605.1. Classification (GTDB taxonomy): domain Bacteria; phylum Bacteroidota; class Ignavibacteria; order Ignavibacteriales; family Melioribacteraceae; genus Fen-1258. Next base: position 1,500 of record JAJYXU010000164.1, on the reverse strand, counting down.
CAACCAGAGTCACGTTTTGATACGGATAAATTCCGATATTATCTTCAAAATAGTTCAAACAATTCTTTACAGCTTGAAAGTAACGGTCAAAATATTTTTCCCGCTCCGGTTGAACATATGCTTGTATAGTGATTTGTGATCCGTCTTTGCGCTGATAAATTTCGTTACGGTGAAGAATGTCGTCAGTCGCGAGCCAGACGAAATCATGTACACCTGATTGAACAAAATGAAACGTAGTTGATTGAGTATCCGAAGTTTTTTCTTTCTCAACTCCGGTTGCAGCAACAATATAATTCTTCGGTACTTTTATCTTAACTGAGTAATCACCAAAGTCAGAATAAAAATTTAAATAAGGATGATACTGACTACACACCCATTTCCCATTTTCAAAAACTCCGACTTTTGGAAACCATTGTGAGACAAAGAAAAAATTTCTTCCTGTAGCATACCCCATTCGTTTAACAGAGCGCGGAATTTTCATTGAATAGTCAAAAAATATTTTAACACTATCACCCGGTTGAACAGGCTTATCTAAAATTACTTTAGCAACAGTGCTGTCATGGGGATTTTCGATCTCCGGCTGAAAGTAAATCAACTCAGATGGTTTTCCATTCACCAAAAATGTTTTTACATCCGTTTGAGTTTGAGTTTCAGAATTGATGGGAAAAGCTTGAGCAAACAGAGTTTTACTGCTTTTATACCCGTTTGCGTAGAAATGAAATTGTATTTCTGATGTTGGCAAGTTGGTTTTGTTTATCCAAACAATTTCTTCTTGAGCTGTTATAGATTTTTTATCAGCGCTAAATTCAACAGCAATGTAATAGTTAGCTATGCAATTGACTTTATTGTATTCGGATTTTAGAATTCCATCGAGATAATCTTTCGAAACCAACATCGAATTAGATGATGTTGTGATGAAATCATAATCGGATAGATAGAGCAACCCGGTAAATATTATAAATAATAGTAAAACGGCTGTTTTTTTCATTACAACCCAAAATTAACGAGAAGAGTATTCTAATCCAAGTTGAAGCGACAGATCATTTTAGAAAGTGAAAGATTGACCTTGGATCTTATTGGCTGAAAATTGAAAAAATTCTATTAAAATTCACAAACACAATAGAATCTAATTCGATTAAGTTATAGTGGTTCTTATAATTTATCTTGATTGCTAAACCTCCAAGGTTTTATTTTATAATGAAATTACCTTTTTAGAGAAGACTCATAAATCATCTTTTAGTCATTTTGAAAATACGAGGAATCAATGAAAAAAATTACTAATCCTATCGTAGTATTATTAATAACACTGAATGGATTTAGGTTTGGGCAATGGATACAAACAAATGGTCCATATGGCGGTATTAAATGTTTTGCTATGAGCGGTTCTAATCTCTTTGCAGGGACTTCTGGTGGTGTATTTCTTTCAACTAACAGCGGCACAAACTGGAATGCCGTCAACACGGGGCTGACGAACACTGATGTTAATGCCCTTACAATTCT
>JAJYXU010000038.1 GCA_021801605.1 Bacteroidota bacterium | reverse complement strand
TGTGTGTATTATAAAAAATGAAAGGGATTTTATTTAGAACATAGTGATTGAATTTTATTTTATGTTCATCAAAAGCTTGTTCGGCAAACTTAGCGCCAATTTCAGCGAGCTCACCAAAATCATCGTAATAATAAATATTGAAATGCTCTGTCTTTAGAATCTTCCAATTAAATTTTTCGTACTGAACTTTATTACGTCCAAAGAAGTAAAATTGGGCGGAAATGATTTGAGGTAAAAGTAGAAATACCCAAATATATTTCCGCCAATTTTTAATCAAAGATGTGCCTTCAAATAGTTTATACTGTCAATGGATGACGGATCAAATCCGCGCATCAATGCTAAATAGTATGTTGCCCAATCGCCAAGATATATTGAATCAATCAAACGTAATTTTGCATTAGCTTCGCGGCTCTTAATATCAATTATTTCTCCTCCGGCTTTTCGAACCATTTCAGATGTCAGTTCATATCTTTTCTTAACCTGTTGGTGGTAATCGCTATCAATAATGTTTATCAATTTAAAATTCATTGTTGGTTTGTAACCTTCCCAACCCAAAATTTCATTATGATCAAGTTCAGGCAAATAACCAAAGAACGCATGCTGCTTAGCATTTTCATTGAATTGACCTTTCCAGCGAGTTCCGACTGCTGAAGTATAATCGCTGACAGCATAAACCAATGGAACATAGCCCAATAATTTTTCAGCAATATCTAAAGCTTCATTGGTTGGTTTGGAATATTCAATTCCTTTTCTCTTTAATAATTCAATTGATTGCCGAACATTTTCTCTTTGATCTGGCACCAATTTCAACGAATGAAGTGTCTTTAGCAATGTAAAAAAATTTATCCAAAGTGCAAATCTCGGCTGAAATCCTTTCAAGAGTTTGCCAAAAGGAATATTATTTTTCTTAGCGATCTCTTCAATCTTGCCGCCGGTTGAAACGCAAACAATCTGACATTTTTTACTGATTGCCTGGTTCAAAGCGGCAATTGTTTCTTCTGTGTTACCAGAATATGAAGACGCTATAACCAGAGTTTCTTCATTGGCATAAGGAGGTAATTCGTAATTCCTGTTAACCAGATAAGGATAATTCATCTCAGTTCTGAAAAAGTTTTGTAGAAGTTCTCCGCCAATCGCAGACCCACCAAGTCCGGTTACAATTATATTCTTTATTTTCGATGTATTGATTGATGACACATCAAAATCATTATTCCAAGCATATTCTATTTGTTGGTAAGAATCAGTTAATACTTTGAACTGATTTTCGGAATCCAATTTCGATATCATTTCTTGCAAATTCATTTTTACCTCAATATAAGTTTTTGATTTGATCTTTTTCTTTTTCATTAAAAAAATGGCGCATACAATTATTAATTTCTTTTTCAGTTTTGAATGCGAGACATTCAGCGGCAAGAGATTGTAGTTCTTTATAAGTAAGATTTCTGATAATTTTTTTTATTAGCGGTATAGCCGAAGCGGAAATACTTATTGAATCTAACCCAAGACCAATAAGTAATGGAACCGCAAACGGATCGGCAGCCATCTCTCCGCACATGCTAACCATTGTTCCGGCTTTTTTACTTTCGCTAATAATGTGGTGTAAAGTTCTTATAACAGCCGGATGAAATTCTTGATAAAGACTTGATACAATTTCATTCCCGCGGTCAACAGCAAGAAGGTATTGGATTAAATCATTTGTGCCAATGCTAACAAAATCAACTTCTTCAGCAAAATCTCTAATCAAAACAGCCGCAGAAGGGACCTCGATCATTATTCCAACACCCATGTGTTTATCAAATACTTTACCTTCCTTTTTTAATTCTTCCTTGCACACATTAATAATTTCTTTGGATTTTTTAATCTCAACCATTGAAGTTATCATCGGCAACATCAATTTTAAATTTTTATGCGAGCTCGCTCTTAGGATAGCACGAATTTGTGACTTGAAGAGTTGAGGGCTGTCTAAAAGAAGTCTGATACCACGCCACCCGAGAAATGGATTTGGTTCCTTAAAATCAACCGGTAAAACTTTATCTCCGCCAATATCAAAAGTGCGGATAATTACAGTTTCAGGATAGATCCTTTCAGCTATACTCTGGTAAACTTTGTATTGTTCTTCTTCATCCGGGAATGCTTCATATTCTTCGAACAATTGCTCGGTTCGCACAAGTCCAATACCTTTTGCACCATTCTGATTAATTAATTCGATTTCATCTATCAACTCAAGATTTGCAAACAGCTGAATCTCTTTTCCATCCAATGTTTTAGCCGGAAGTTCACGAAGTTTATTTAACTCGGCATCCTGCTTATGTAACTGAATAATTTTTTTTTGATAGTAATGGAGCTGCTTTTCATCCGGATTGATTAAAACTTCTCCTTTGAAGCCGTCAATAATCAGTAAATCACCTTCTTTAATTCTGTTGGAAGCATAGTGCAATCCAACAACAGCAGGAATGTTAAGTGAACGAGCAACAATTGCAGCATGTGAAGTTAATCCTCCAAAATCCGTAACATAACCTTTAACGTTAACGCGGGAAAACAACACAGTATCTGATGGAGAAACAGTTGAAGTAACGACAACAACATCGCTGGTTATTTTTGATTTCCATTTTTTCTTTTTGAGATTGCGAATGATTCTATTTTTGATGTCTTCTATATCGTGTGAGCGTTCTTTCATATATGGATCGTGCGATAAATTCATCAAGTCGGTGTATTTGGAAATCTCATCATTAACAATGTATTCAGGGATACGCATCTCATTCTTTATTCTGTTTTGCAAAGTTGAAACTAGGATCGGATCGTCAAGAATCATTATCTGAGCATCAAAAATAGCAGCACGCTTTTCGCCGAGCTTATCGACTGCTAAAGAGAATATTTTCCTTAATTCTTTTTTGGATTTTTCGAGAGCGGTATCAAGGTTCTCAAGCGCTTCATCAATATCGGTAATTGATTCGTTTGTAATTTCTTCTTTTTCTTTTTTATAAATGAAAGCTTGAGATATAGCTATGCCGGGTGCGGCGCCAATTCCTTTTAGAATATTTTCACTTTCAGTTTTCATATTATTACTCGTCAAATCCTCTGTTGAAATAATCTACTATTTCATTTGCTGCAAGTTCTTCGTCAACTCCGTCAAATACCAGAGTGATTTCCGAACCTTTCTCGGCAGCAAGAGTCATAACTCCAATTATACTTTTTCCATTGATATTCAAACCATCTTTGATCAAGAAAAATTCGCATTTATACTTTGAAGCCAATTTAACAATATTTGCTGCTGGTCTCGTATGTAAACCAGCGTTATTGACAATTTTAATTTTATGTTCAATCATTTGTTCCGATTAATTAGGATGTTTGCCAACCAATGCATCAAAGTTTTTCCATCATCATTTGGCAATAGTGATAAATTCTTTAAAGCTAATTTAGTGTATTTCATTATCTCACGCTCGGCATCTTTTAAAACGTCTAACTTGATATAAAGATTGCGGTATTTATCTATTTCGATTGGCTCAATTCCCTTTTTCTTGATGACATTAAGTAGATCAGATTTTTCTTTTCCTTTTGCTTTTTCGAGTGCAAGTAAAAACAGATATGTCTTCTTCCCTTCAAGAAGATCGCTACCTACAGTTTTTCCAAATTGGTCCTCTTTTGCCATTATATCGAGAAGATCATCTTGAATCTGAAATGCCATACCAAGATATTTTCCATAATCGGAAACGATTTTAATTTGTTCTTTATTTGCACCGCATAATTGCGCTCCAATTGAACAGCACATTTGAGCAAGTGCTGCTGTTTTTTTGTAGATCATCTCTTTGTATTCATCAATCGAAACACTTTGACGTATTTCGAATTCTTTATCCAAACTTTGCCCCTCACATACTTCTATTATACCGCGAGTAAAAGTAGAGACAATTTCTGAAGTATGATGTTTTGAATCTTTGAGAAGACTTTCATATGCCAGAGCAATTAAACTATCTCCTGCAAGAATAGCTGTACTCAAATCATATTTATGATGAAGCGTTGGACGTCCACGTCTCTTACTTGAATTATCCATAATGTCATCGTGAACAAGAGTAAAATTATGAAGGACTTCAACTGCCGTTGCTGCATTATACACATCTTTGAAATTTCCACCAACCGCCCTGGCAGAAATTAGAACCAGGAAAGGGCGTAATCGCTTTCCACCGCCATTCAATATATACGAACATGGATCATAAAGAGATTTAGGTTTTTTACCTAATATTAGTCGGCTCAATCTTTTTTCGATTTTTGCTATCTCATTCTTGTAGACTTTTCCGTATTTTACTGAATCGGTTTTCAATATAATTCCCTCTTTTTTATCAGACTAACTTTAGCTAGTTTATTAATATTATCACAGTTAGTTAAAAACATTATTTTCTTTACAGTTAGAAACCATGATTCAATTAATTTTACAACACCGTCAACTCCATTCTTCGTAACCTCTTGTAAGATAATTCTTGCTGATGCTGCTATATCAGCACCAAGAGCGATAGATTTTGCAATATCTATTCCATTATTAATTCCGCCAGAAGCGATTAATGTAAACCGAAAATTTTTCTTTAATTCGTTCACCTTACGAATGCAATATGAAGTTGGCAGTCCCCAATCTCTGAAAAAGCTATCTTCTTCATTTCTCCTCATTAGTTCTACAGCAGCCCAACTTGTACCACCTGCTCCTGCAACATCAATTCCATCCACTCCAACAGTTAATAATTTTTTTGCAGCGGATTTTGAAATTCCGGATCCAACTTCTTTAACAATTATAGGTGTCGAGATTTTAGAACATATCTTCTCTAAATTCTTTAGTAATCCTTTAAAGTCCGGCTCTCCTTCAAGTTGTAACAACTCTTGAAGAGGATTTAAATGAACCACCATGGCATCAGCTTCCATAAGTTCAATAAGCAATTTTACTTCATCAATAACATTTTTCGATTTTGCAATTTGAGAAGCGCCAATATTTCCGAGAACAGGAACTTTCCCAGCGTTTTGCCTCATTACTCTATAGGAAGAGTGGTGGCTTTTATTTTCTAATGCATGTCTTTGACTACCAACTCCGATAGGAATGTTAAGCATTTTAGCAGTTAAAGCTAATTGTTCATTGATCTTTTCAGCTTCAGTCGTTCCGCCAGTCATACAAGAAATCAAAAACGGATAGCTAATTTTCTTGCCCAAAAAACCGGTGGAAAGGTCTATTTTATTAAATACGACTTCGGTTATTGCATTATGTTCAAATTCGTAATTCTCGAAACCGTTTGTTTTTGTTTTGAACACAACTTCATCTGTGAGACAAAGTTGAATATGGTCTTTTTTCCGTTGTGATATTTTATTTTCTGCCATTATAATCGAAAATTAATTTCGTTGACAAAATAAAAATTTTTTGACTGAGATTCTCTGATTTGATGCTCTGACAGATCACCAAAATGAGGAGCTTAATTTCAAACGGATGTTTTATCAAAAACATTTCTAAGTTATTTACAAAAACGATAATTAGAAATTTTTATTAAGATTTTTAATCAGTTTTCGGTTAAATTGTTTCCCAAATTATAAACTAATCACTTGGACAAAGTTATGTTAAAGAATCGATTAAGCTTTTGGCAAGTTTGGAACATGAGTTTTGGATTTTTGGGAATACAATTCGGGTTTGCACTTCAGAATGCAAATGTTAGCCGCATCTTCGAAACTTTAGGTGCCAGTATTGATGAAATCCCCATACTCTGGATTGCAGCACCTGCAACCGGATTGATAGTTCAACCAATAATAGGTTACTTAAGTGATCGAACATGGGGAAAACTCGGAAGACGTCGTCCTTATTTTTTAATTGGTGCAATACTTGCGTCATTAGGTTTGATTATTATGCCAAACTCTCCCGCATTATGGGTTGCGGCTGGAATGCTCTGGATGATGGATGCCTCAATTAATATTTCAATGGAACCTTTCCGTGCGTTAGTAGCAGATATTCTTCCATCAGATCAGCGCACAACAGGTTTTGCCGTACAAAGTTTTTTTATTGGAACCGGAGCAATAATTGCATCAGCTCTACCATATATTTTTACTAATTGGCTTGGAATTAGTAATACTGCGCCGCAAGGAGAAATCCCGCCTTCAGTAAGATACTCATTTTACGTTGGCGCTTTTGCTTTCATATCAGCTGTGGGATGGACAGTTTTCAGAACTAAAGAATACCCACCGGAAAATATTGAATTGTTTGAGCGTAATAAGTTAGAAAATAAGGGTCTAATCAAAGGAGTTGTGGAAATTTTTAAATCTTTTATAGGAATGCCCAGAACAATGATTCAACTGGCATTTGTTCAATTCTTCTCTTGGTTTGCCTTGTTTGCAATGTGGATTTATTCTACGCCTGCTGTTACGCATCATATTTATGGCGCAAGTGATCCGACAAGCACTTTGTATAACGAAGGTGCAAATTGGGTAGGAATTTTATTTGCTGTATATAACGGTTTTGCTGCACTTACTGCCTTTCTACTTCCATGGATAGCCAAAAGAACTTCCCGGAAAACTGTTCACATGATTAGTTTAATCTCTGGCGGGATTGGTCTTGTCTCTTTTTATTTCATAAAAGACCCAAATTTACTACTGATTTCAGAACTAGGAATCGGATTGGCTTGGGCTTCAATTCTCTCTATGCCGTATGCAATTCTCGCAGGCTCACTCCCATCAGATAAAATGGGAGTGTATATGGGAATTTTCAACTTCTTTATTGTCATTCCCCAAATAACAGCTGCTGCTATTCTTGGTTTCTTAGTACGACATCTTATGGGAAATGAAGCTATCTATGCATTACTTGCCGGTGGGGTTTCAATGTTTATTGCTGCTCTGCTGGTGATATTTGTAAACGATGTAGATTAAATTTTTGATCTTAGAAGATGTAAGAAATAAAAGATTGAGGATTATAATCACTATTAGAATTTAGAACAAAATTCGATTTATGAGAATAGAATTTTAATGACTTCCAAAAGTTTGTCGCGTAACAACGGCTTAGAAACAAATTCTGTAAAACCTGCCGAAATAAAATTATCACGCGCTCCTGGTTGTACATATGCTGTTGATGCTATGATGGGGATATCTTTATAACCGGGCATTTTACGTATTATCCTTAATGCATCAAGTCCGTTATACTCACCTTGCAGATTTATATCCATCACAATAAAATCAAATTTTTTAGTTTTCAGCAACGGCAAAGCACTTTCGAAACTGGGTGCAAATTCGATACTCTTCAAATCCTTCAACTGGACTTTAAAGAGCATTTGTGAATCAACCTGATCTTCCAGATATAAACAAGAGAGTTGAGAAAGATCCAATTGTTTTTTCTCTGCTTCTAATATTTTTTCAAAGGCAATATCTTCAGCAAGTGGTTTTGCTGCTGGTTGACCATGCGGTTTCGTCTCGAGTTTTTTGGGTGCAACAACATTCTCAACTTCCATTTTTTCTTTATCGCCAATAACAAATTTTAGTGGAAAGATGAGAGCATATTCTTGCGGTTCACCTTCTTTCATAATAATTTCTTTACGAACAGAAAGTAGATCAATTAATTTTTTTGCTAGTTTAACAGAAAACCTAGAGAAGCCGTAATTTCTTCTGCTCATATTTTCATCTTCAGAAAAAATTTCCGTAAATGCTTTTAACAAATAAGGTGTTATTGCATTACGAGTATCTTTTATGCGAACAGCACAATAATTTGTGTCATAGATTCCAGAAGAAAGATAAACAGAATTTTCTTTTGTAATTTGAATTGCAAATTTAATAAACAAGCTTAACAGCGATAAGAATTTTGATCTATCTGTTTCTAACAGTAAAGAAGAAGATATTTTTCCGTATGCCATTTCGACTTTTTTGTCTTCAGCAGTTTTACGAGTATTTTCTTTTAGTTCGTTTATAATATCAATAAACTTTATCTCTTCCGGTCTAAATTTAATTACTTTCTGTTCCAGCGTAGAATACTCAACAGCATTATCCATAACCTGAAGTAGAAGTTTTTGATTCTCTTTAATTATATCAATTGCTTCTTTTTGCTCACCGTTTGGATCCGGAATACTATCTCCCAATTCTTGAGTAAACCCAAGGATAACATTTATAGGTGTGAGTATTTCATGAAAGACATTCGATAGGAATGGGGGATCTATTTTTTGTGCCGAATCTTCTTGCAAATGTTTAACGTCTTTAGAAATTATGGGCTCATCAATCAGTTTTATTATCAGACTGAATGAATCAATATCTCCGCTGTAATCTTTGATCGGTACCGCAATTACAGTAGCTTTTTGGAAAGTTCCGGATGGTTTCTTAAATCCAACTTCCAGATTTACTGTTTTGAGAAGTCCTGAATGAAAAATGTTTTTATTAATCTTTGCACGGTCTTCATCCGAGACTAAAGTTATGAAGGGGCGTGTCTGTAAATCTTTTTTAGAATAGCCCAATCGTTTGGATACCGGATCATTTATTTCGGTAATGAAGCCATCTTTATCAGTATTAATTATAGCATCGCTTGTGTATTCAAAAGCTGTCTCAAGTATCTGACTTCTCTTTTTAAGTTCGGCTTGTTCGGAAACGTTACGAACAATATTTAAATGACATTTTTTATGATTGAAATCTATTGCTGATCTATTAATTTCAACCAGCACTGATGAGCCATCATTCTTTTTATGGCGCCAAGGACCGCTATAACTTCCTGGAATTGACTTGCTTTCGCCAGATTGGATTATAGTTTGTATGTCTTCAGGCGCATAGAGATCGGTCAGGTCCATGTTTAAGAATTCGCCACGCTTATACCCATATAATTTTAAAGCTTCATCATTCACTTCGAGAAATTTGAGGTTCTCTATATCATATATAAACATAGCTTGATGCGAATACTGAATAATCGCATCATACATTTTCGCCTTAGCTTCAGTTTCTGAATCACGCTCAACATTCTGTATTAAAGAAATTCTAGTCCCAAAATATTCATTGTTATCATCAAGTATCTTTTTCAAACGGATTTCGGCGTTCAATTGTTTTTTTTCTAGGAATACGTAATTAAAAATTTGTTCGGAAGTTAATTTGTCATCTTTCAAATAATTTTCTACAAATGGTATAAAACCTTTTTCAAATATTTTAGTTATTTCTTGACCGATCAAATCTACTTTTTCGTTTATACCCATGAAACGCAAAAATTCATAAGTGTAGGCAGAGATTTTAAATTCCTTATCAAAGAAAATTACCGCCGAAGGAATCTCTTTCAGATAAGTATGAATGCCAGCATGATTTTGGTCGTCGGGCATTCGTTCACTCTTTTGAGAAAAACCAATTATTGCCACAACATTATTATCTAAATCGCAGAGTGGAAATTGCACAACAGAAAGATTACGCAAAGTCCCGGTTGCTATTGGAGTAGAAATACTATCAATAATTACTGAGTTTGTCGAACTAATTATATACGAGTCAACTGTTTTGTATAGATTGGTTAAATATTTCGGAAGAAAATCTTCTTCTTTTTTATTTTCGAGTTGGTTTGTTTTAAAGCCGAGTGAATCGGCGTATTTATCATTGACAAGAAGATAATTGTTGTTAGCGTCTTTAATCCAGAAATATTCGCTTAGCTCATTGATTTCTTTTTGAACTTTCGTTTTTTCTATGAAGGTAAAAGGAAATGTTAACTTTATTTTATTAATTACCGAGATAATTCTTTTATCGTCAACAACTTTTTCTAATTCAGTAGAAGCAATCCACAGTTTATGTGTTTCAGAACTGTTTTTACTTTGAGTCGAATCATTGAAATTTATTAGAAAGTAGATATTATTCTCGCTACGTAAAGGAGAAATAACAACTTCATAACTGGAAGAACCTAATTCTGTTTCAAATTTAATAATATCTTTAGAAATCGTTTCAAATTTTCGTACATCAATAAATATTCGCTGAAGAATGAGTAGTTTATCCTCATCAAATAGTTCAAAAAAGTTTGATTGGGCATTTGACGCCGGAATAAGTTTTTTAAATTCGGGACTAAGAGCTATAATTTTTCCGCCCTTATCAATTATAGCCGAAGGCGTTCCACCCAAACTCTGTTGCAAAGTATTTGTTTTAACGTTGCTTGTCATATCTGTTAAAATATCACCCTTAGAATATCTGAATATGGAGTGTAGGTTTTTGTGCCTAATAATTGTCTAACTCTATAATACGAAACTCCGCTGACAGGAGTGCGATCAATAAAAGAAGTTTTATCTGAACTTACATTTCCAATCTCTACAAAGTCACTCGAGCCAATCTTACGTTCAATTATTGTTCCTTTGGAGAGACTTTGACTATTATCTTTCCATGAAAGTTGTAATCCTTCGGCAACAAAAGTCGAAGTCAACCCTGATGGAGCAGAGACATCTGTATGAAAAGTAGTTAAGGTAACAATGTTGGAATAAGAACTCATAGTTGTTTGAGTAAAATATGCAACACGGTAACTATAAGCAGTACTGGGTGAAACCAAATTATCATAATATTCGGTAATGTTAGGACCTTCGGTTATTTTAATAATTTTAAATTCATTTGATAATGGGTCGGTTCTCTCAATTTGAAAAGCGGTTTCATTTATTGCAAAGTCAACCCACTTCAAATGGACTGAACTTGATCCAATTGCTTCAGCTTGAAGATTCCAGGGACCATCTGGTAAAGAACTAGTGCTAACAATATTGCTTGCAGAAGAACCAGATTCATTATAAGCTTTTAAATAATATGAATATTCCTGGTATTGAGACAAATTTCCATCTGTATAGCTTAAATTGCTCACGGGAAGATTTTTGATTTTCCGAAAAGGAATTTCTATTCCATTGATCACATCTCTTCTCCACAATTCAAAACCATCTGCGTTTTTTGGCTTATAAGGATCCCATTTAAGAATAACAGAATTATTGCCATAACGAGAGAGCACTAAATTGGTTGGAGCTTGCGGTATTTTGTCTTTGACATAAATATTCTCTTGCAATTTACTTTCTTTCCACTTGCCCCCTTTGTTATACACTTTAAGACTATAACTAATTTTTGTATGAATTAGAGCAGAATCAACTTCTAGATAAATTGTAGGATTGCCGTCTGTAGTTTGCGCATATTTTTTTGTGAATGTTTTATTCACGTAAAGTTCGTAGTAAGATAATCCTTGACCACT
>JAJYXU010000131.1 GCA_021801605.1 Bacteroidota bacterium | reverse complement strand
GGTTTTGGCGCCGGCGAAATTGGCGATTTGGCAATTGAAGAGACCAATGTGGATAAGATTTTAAATCTTGCTCTGGACAACGGAATTAATTTAATTGATACTGCGCGCGGTTACAATGCTTCTGAAGATAGAATTGGAAAATTTATCTCATATCGCAGGAATGAATTTATTCTATCAACAAAGGTTGGTTATGGAATTGAAGGATTAGAAGATTGGTCTTATGAATGTATTGTTGCCGGAGTTGATGAAGCACTTCGTCTGTTGCGCACCGATTACATCGATCTTGTTCACCTCCATTCATGTCCTCTTGAAATTCTACAACGTGGCGAAGCAATTGAAGCTCTTCACAAAACAATTAAATCTGGTAAAGTAAAATATGCTGCTTATTCTGGTGAGAATAATGAGTTGAAATTTGCAGTAGAATCGGACTTATTTCATTCCATACAAACATCTTTCAATATTTGTGATCAAAGGAATATCGAAAATATTTTTCCGGCTACTATACAAAAACAAATTGGAGTAATTGCAAAACGTCCTATAGCCAATGCGCCGTGGCGATTTGGCGAGCAGCCGCGAGGATGTTATGCCGAAGAATATTGGCTACGCTGGAAAAAAATGAACGTTGATATCGGAATGGATTGGTATGAAGCAGCGTTACGTTTTACAGCATTCACTGAAGGTATTGTCTCTTGCATAGTTGGAACTACCGACATAAAACATCTTAAAAGAAATATTGAGATTATAAACAAAGGAAAACTGCCTGAAGATACTTACATTACACTTAGAAACGCATTTATACAAAATGACGACGGCTGGACCGGTCAAGTGTAAATTAAAATCAATTTAGAGTGATAAAATATTCACGGCTTTCAATTGAATCCGCGTAATCTGTATTCTATCTTTAAAAAAGAAATTTTCGTTAAATAGAATTTCCATGAAAAAATTTTCAAAATATTTTTCCTTTTATTTTCTTTTTACAATCAATCTCTCTGCTCAATTCGGCTCACAAGATTCCGGTGGTAATCTTTCTCCGTTTCAAGCATGTTATGATGTCAAATTCTACGATATCAATCTGACAATTGACTTGAACGAAAAAGCGATTGGCGGCAGTGTAATTATGCGCGCTGTAGCTGTAAATGATTTTAATAAAATTTTAGTTGATCTTGACGGCAGATATCAAATAGACGCGGTTCAATCAATAACAAAAGACAAGAAAGAAATTGATTTGAAGTACTCACACGATAGCAACAAAGTCTGGATCAATTTTTCTAATACAATAAAACAGGGCGAAACATTCACAACAAAAATTACTTATGCCGGAATACCACGTGTTGCAAAAAAACCGCCGTGGGATGATGGAATTATTCTTGCCAAAACAAAAGATGGAAAAGATTGGGTAACCCTAACTTGTCAAGGAGGCGGCGCTGATATTTGGTTGCCATGTAAAGATCACCCTTCGGATGAGCCGGATTCTGTCTCCCTTCATTTTACCGCACCCGCCGATTTAGTTCTGGTAAGCAATGGAAAATTTATCTCTTCATCGGACAACAGCAACGGCACAAAAACATGGAACTGGTTTGTCTCAACTCCAATTAATAATTATGGAGTAATATTTTATCTCGGTCCATATAAGCGTATTGATTATGATTACACAAGCGTAACCGGAGAAAAATTTCCATTCACCGTTTGGGTTCTTCCGGAAAGTTATGATAAAGCAAAAGAGCACGCACCCCAATTTTTAACTCATATGAGAGTAATGGAAGAACTTATAGGACCATATCCATTTCGTGCAGATAAATATGCAGTTGTTGAAGCTCCGCATCTCGGCATGGAACAGCAAACCGCTATCGCATACGGATACGGCTGGAAAAATCATCCGCAATTTGCATTCGATTGGCTTCATCATCATGAATTTTCGCATGAGTGGTGGGGAAATCTTGCAACTTGTAAAGATTGGAGCGATTTCTGGATTCACGAAGGACTTGGAACTTATATGCAGCCGCTCTATCTGGAAAAAGTTTTTGGAAAAGATGAATACTTCCGTTATATGAAAAGTATTAAACACTTTTCCAATAAAACGCCTATGGCACCTCGCGGAGAAAAAACATCCGGAGAAAGTTACAGCAATGATATCTATTATAAAGGCGCATGGATTGTTCATACTCTTCGATATTATCTTGGCGATGAAATATTTTTTAAAGTTCTGAGACGATGGGCTTATCCAACTGAAGAAATGGAAAAAATTAGAGACGGCAGACAATGCCGGCTTGCTACAACAGATGAATTACTGGAGATCGCTGAAAAAATTTCCGGTAAAAAATTGGATTGGTTCTTTGAAGTATATTTAAGACACGCTTCTTTGCCTAAATTAAATGTTATTCAAGGGCAGAATAAGGTTGAATTGAACTGGGAGACGGAAAACAATCTTCCATTCACACTTCCTGTTGAAGTAAAATTCGCGGGAAAAATTTTGCGCGTCGAAATGAAAGACGGTAAAGGTGAGTTCGATTTACCGCATGGCAATGAATTTATTGTTGATCCAGGCGGATGGATTTTAATGAACACGTCAAAGTGATTTATGCTTTTAACCCGGATTTGAATTTTAATCTTTCTAAGATTTTTATCCATTGTGTAAATTTATTATAATAACAAAAATAATTTCAATTAAACTGAGAGCTTGCTATATGAACGAAACACTTATTCTATTGTTAATTGGTCTTGCGGGGGGATTGGTCAGCGGGGTTCTGGGAATCGGTGGCGGAATAATTATCATTCCTATGCTTGTTGGATTTCTCGGCTACACTCAAAAAGACGCTCAGGGAACTTCGCTCGGTTTATTGTTACTGCCAATCGGCATCCTTGCTGTTATGAATTATTACAAAGCCGGTCATATCAATTTGAAAGCTGCCGGCATTATGGTTATAACTTTTGTTATTGGAAGTTATTTATCTTCGCTCTATGCTTTAACTCTTCCGGAAAGCGTTTTAAAAAAAATCTTTGCCGTATTTCTACTTGCGTATTCAATAAAACTATTTATTGGAAAATGATTTTCAAGCAAGATAAAAAATCGAGGTCTAAATTTTTTCAAAAACGATTTCAAGAACGGCGGCAATTTTTCTTGCTCTTCTGGTCACTTTTCTTTGGTTAACTTCACGCCAATAATTGTTGCCGTAATGGGAATTTTTCTTTTATCAGAGAAACCGACTATTCTTCAATGGTCCGGTACTTTTTTGTTCATTGTTGGAATTCTAGTTTATTTTTATCCCGTGAATTTACCACCCGGCAGAGTGCTGGGAATTGCGGCGATCTTAATTGGAGTTTTTGCCAATGCGGCATCTTCAATTTTAGGTCGGGGCATAAACCGGACAGGCAAATTTGATCCGGTCACAGTTACATTAATCAGTATGGGCGTCGGTTCAATTGTAATGCTGGTTATCGGAATTACTTCTCAAGGATTGCCTTCAATAAGTTTTACAAATATTCTTTTTCTCTTCTGGCTGGCGATTGTAAACACGGCGTTTGCATTCACAATCTGGAATTTGACTTTTTGTAATCTAATTTGGTAAGATAATCTCAAGATTTATCAAATATTATTGAAAGGAAAAAATGGGAAAATTCAGAGTCACTTCAATTGGTGAAATACTATACGACGTTTATCCCGAATATAAAAAACTGGGCGGCGCCCCGTTTAACTTCATATATCACATTTGGAAATTAAATGGGCAAGGGAATTTTGTTTCGAGAGTTGGTGACGATAAAAACGGCAGGGAAATACTCAAGTTCTTAAAATCTAAGAAATTTGACTGCAAGAATATTTCAATTGATCCGCATTATCCTACCGGGAAAGTGAATCTGCGACTTCTTGAAAACAAAGTTCCTCAATTTACAATTTCACCGGAAAGCGCTTGGGATTATATAGAATTGACAGATGAAATTAAAAAGTTAGTTGCAAAAAAAACCGACTTACTTTATTTCGGAACATTATCCCAAAGAAGTTTTACTACAAGAAGTACTATTGAGCATCTTCTTAATGAAAAGATAAAATACTTCAGCGATCTCAACCTTCGTCATACTTTTTTTAACGAACAAATGATTTCAACTGCTTTCAACAAATCCAACGTAATCAAAACAAATCAAAATGAACTCAAAATCATTACCGATCTATTGTTTAAAAGACAATATAAAATTAAAGATGCTGCGAAAAGATTGATTGATGAATACAATTTGGATTTATTATGTATTACTCTTGGGTCGGAAGGTGCGTATTTGTTTTCAAGAGACGGTTCAAACAAAACGAAACCTTCGGTAAAGAAAATTGTTGATACTTTAGGTGCAGGAGATGCGTATTCTGCAATACTTTGTCTTGGTTATTTAAATGGTTGGAAAATTGAAAAGATCAATAAGATAGCCAACAAATTTGCATGTGAAATATGTACTGTCGAAGGTGCTCTTCCAGAGGATGATTCTTTTTATGATAAATATAAAAGTGCGCTTAAGGGCAATTGAATTTTTATCTCTTCTTAGTCGGCGTTACTATCTTTGCCGGTATCAATTCAACTTCAATTTTTTCCGGCAACAAATTATACATTGATCCCGTAAACATATCTACAAGCATTCCTGGAATAAATCCGTTGAGTATATTTCCCCAAAACCAAAAAGAAATTTTTCGCGTTAGTTGAGTCTCATACGTTTCGTATCCTTCCAATTCAAATTTAATTACATGATTCACGCCACGGTCAACATTAACTTGTTGCGGAGACATTCCGAATTTTTTGCCGTCAACAGTTACTTTGGCGTTGGGCGGAGTTGTTTTTAACCCTATCTCTTGTGTGGTTGTGTTTAATACGGTTGAACACGCGCTAAAAAAAATAGCAAAGATAATCCCAGTCATAATAATTAATAGTCTTCTCATAAATCGTTTCCATTGTTACTATGATTATCGTAAAAAATTACACAATAGTTTAGGTTCTTTGAGAATATTATTCGGGCAAATAATTCTCGTTAAATCATGCAAAAAGTATAATAAGTTTGTGATGAGGGTTTCATCATTCAACTAGAAGTCCCCTGTACATTATCTAACTATATTCATTTCTCAATAAACGTTTCCCACCACTCCATCAATTCTTTTGCATAACTGCCTCTCATCAACAGAACATGATTCCCGAGCGGTGAAGTTAGTAAATCAGACGCCTTTGCCGACCCGTGAAGTTTCACCTTCACTTGTGTTCTGCAAAGATTTTCTGATGAACCCGATTCGATAATTTCTCCGTTTGAGATCCAGATTTTTTCTAAATTTTTTCCGCCTAATCTCAAAATTGTTACTTTACCTTTCGATAATTCTCCTTGAATACCAACACTGAGTTCCGACTCGAAATGTGAGCGCAATTTATAATTTTCAACCATACTCATTGGAACCGTACAGTGAGCAAGCCAAATTGAATTATTTGCTTCATCTAATTGCGCGGAATTCGCCATCCACACAATTTGATCTGTTAAAAAATTAGCCCATAACATTCCAAGAGTTGATACAAGATCGCCTTTACATCCGGCAACTATTCCTTCATCATTTAATTTCGACAATGCAACACATCCTGTGGTTTTTATATCTGTAACTAAATCAAAGCAGCGCACGGAGATTGCAGTAAGTTCATATTTTTTTATTAATTGTTTCAGTGCTGCGTAAACTTTTACAACGCTTTTCATCTCTTTTTTTGATGGTTCCTTTATTTCTGTTGCTCTGACCGTTAAGGAATGAAGATCGTCACTTATCTGCTCTTCCTTAACTTCATCAATAAAAGATTTGAGTTCTTCCAAATCAATTTTAATTACGTTAGGACCCCATACATTTTTAATCGTAGATAATTCCGGAGTGCTCGCCACAAGCCAATCGGACGGTTCGCCGATTAGTCCTATTTTTGTATTATTCAGTTGATTAAAAACAATGTGATGTTTTACAATTTTTTCTAATTCGTCTTGCCAACCTTTATTTGTATTATCATCAAGATAAATGATCTTTCCTTTTTCGCCGTCTTGATTGAGCCGCGCTAATATTTCCAGCGCTGCCGGAAGAGAATTGTTCCCGGGATGAGCGAGTAATATCACCGGTTCATTTTTTGCAATTTTTTCTTTTTTATGTTGGAGACTCAAAACTTTTTCTTCTGTTCCGCCGGTAACAATCAAATAACAAACCGGCAATGAAGCACCTATCATTTCATCCGTAAATTGTTCTCCGCCGAGTGAGTGAAGCGAAGGGATTAGTTCTCCGACCATCTCTTCGATCGGTGTTTGAGTAATAGAACTTGAAACGAAAATGAAACCAAATTTTGTGTTTGCGTTCATTTTTTCTCCAATACATTTATTCTAAAATCTTAGTAATTCACATTACGCACGAAAGTTTTTCAGTTATCATTTCTTTGCGACCTTCGCGCCTGCCTGCCGTAGTCATGTTATCTTTGCGGTCTTTGCGTGAAATTTGTTTCTTTTTTTTCACGCCGAGTAGGTCGAAGGGAGTTTCACCCTTCAACCCCTCAGAGAACCGTACGTGACAGTCTCCCGTCATACGGCTTGTGTTATTCAATATGTAATGAAGACTAATGAATATTTTCTTATTCACATTTAATAATCCCTTTGAACAAATTGCGGCAGCAATAGAAAATCCACTTGCTAATCTAATCAATAGCCAATAAGTTTCGTATACAAACATTCTATTTGAATAATCTATTCAAGGTTCTAATATGAGTCTGAGTCAAATTGCAAGATCAATCAAAGCATCCCCCACATTAGCATTAAATGAAAAAGCGGCAATCCTTAGAGAAAAAGGAGATCCGGTAATTCATCTTGGCGGCGGAGAGCCCAAAAGCAGAGCACCTATGGATGCATTGCTTGCCGCGGTAAATTCTCTCAACTCGGGCGAGATACGTTATGCCCCTGCAGATGGAACTCCCGAATTAAAAAAATCAATCATTCGTTACACGGAAGAATTTTATCATCGAAAAGTAAATCCGGAAAATGTAATTGCCTCCGGCGGAGCTAAACAATCGCTTATGGTCGCTCTGCAAGCAATTCTAAATCCGCAGGAAGAAGTAATTTATCCGGCACCATATTGGGTTAGTTATCCCGATATGGCAAAACTTTGCGGAGCTATTGGCGTAGCCGCGTTACCGGAAGACGGAACATTTTATCCACGGCTAAAAGATATTGAAATGCGGGTCGGTTCTTATACGCGCGCAATTATTATAAACAGTCCAAATAATCCTACCGGCGCAATGTATTCGGAAGAATTCATTGCGGATATCGTTGATTTCTGCGAGAAGAAAGGAATTTATTTAATTATGGATGATATTTATCATCGTCTTATCTTCGACGGAAAGAAGCCATTTAGCGCATATGACTACACAAAAAAATCTGTTGAAGAATCAAAACTTCTAATTGTTAACGGCGTATCAAAACAATATGCTATGACGGGTTTTAGAATCGGCTGGGCGGTTGGAAATAAAAAATTAATTGCGGCAATGTCTAACATTCAAGGTCATCAAACATCGGGTCCATCAGTTCTACTTCAAAAAGCTGCCGCTGGCGCACTTAATGGAATTCAATCTGGAGTTGAAAGTTTACGTGTAACACTTGAGAATAACCGCAACGTTTTAATTGATCTGCTGCGTTCATTCAGCGGAGTAAAAGTTCATGTGCCGGATGGAACTTTTTATTGCTTTGCAGATTTTTCCGCATACGAAAAAGATTCACAAAAACTTTCTCAATTCTTAATTGATAAAGTGATGGTTCTAACAGTTCCCGGCAAAGAATTTGGTCTGGATGGATTTTTACGAATTAGTTATTGCGGAACGATCAAAGATATAACAGATGGAATAGAAAGAATGAAGTGGGCGCTCGATCCGAATGCGCCAAACGAACTTTACATTGGCGACCGTAAATTAGTGAGGGATTGGTCATGAGTAAATATTTAGAATTCAACACACCGGCAATTAAACAAGCGCTTGAGCTTGCATCGGATTTCCGATTAAAGAATCAAGGTATTACAAATCTTGACCGCGTTTATTGGAATCTTCCACATGAAGCTCTTTATGAAGAAATTATTTTTAGAAATGAAGGCAAGCTTGCAAAAGATGGAGCTTTGATTGTAAACACAGGTAAACATACAGCGCGTGCTGCATCGGATAAATTTATTGTTCGTGAAGAATCTACTATGAAAGATATTTGGTGGGGAACTTACAACCGTCCTTATGCGCATTCAATGTGGTCTCAATTGATAGGAAGATTTCAAGCATGGGCGCAGGGAGAAGAGTTGTTTGTTCAGGATTGTTATGCGGGCGCCGATCCGGATTATAAATTGCCCGTTCGTATTATTACAGAAAAAGCATGGCATAGTCTCTTTGCCCGCAATATGTTCTTAACAACAAACAATAAGGACGAATTGAAAAATTTTGTCCCCGACTTTACGATAATTGCCATTCCGGGATTTAAACTTGATCCGATTGCAGACGGTACTCGCTCGGATACAGGCATCATTCTAAACTTCGATCAAAGAACTGCTATAATTGCAAATACACTTTATGCAGGCGAGATAAAGAAATCTGTTTTTACTGTTTTGAATTTTCTGCTTACATATCAAGATGTTCTTCCAATGCACTGTTCTGCAAATGTCGGCGATAAAGGTGATGTTGCATTATTCTTCGGCTTAAGCGGAACCGGTAAAACAACTTTATCTGCAGATCCCAAAAGAAAACTCATTGGCGATGATGAACATGGCTGGAGTACTCAAGGCGTGTTCAACTTTGAAGCGGGATGTTACGCAAAAGTGATTCGTCTTTCTGCAGAACATGAACCGCAGATTTACGAAACCACGCGCCGCTTCGGAACAATCCTGGAAAATGTTGTCTTTGATCCTACTTCGCGCATGATTGATCTGGACGATGATTCAATTACGGAAAATACTCGTGCGTCATACCCAATTGATTTCATTCCGAATGTAATTAAAGATGGTTACGTTCGCACACATCCTAAAAATATTATCTTCTTAACTTGCGATGCATCCGGTGTTATGCCGCCAATTGCAAAATTAAATGCAGAACAAGCACAGTATCATTTTATTAGCGGATATACTTCTAAAATCGCCGGAACGGAGATTGGTTTAGGCATTGAACCGCAGATAACTTTTTCTGCATGTTTCGGCGGACCTTTTATGGTTCGTCATCCTTTTGAATACGCCGAGATGTTAAAGCAAAGAATGCTTAAGCACGGTGCAAATGTCTGGCTTGTTAATACCGGCTGGGTTGGTGGAAGATTCGGAGTTGGTAAACGTATAAGCATTCGTCACACAAGAAACCTTTTAAATGCCGCACTCGAAGGTAAGCTTGAAAATGTGAAATATCGTAAAGACAAATTGTTCGATTATGAAGTGCCTATGACTTGCCCCGATGTTCCGGAAGATGTTTTGTATCCGGAAAATTCGTGGGGTAATAAAGACGAATATTGGAAAAAGTATGACGCGCTTGCTGCCCGATTTGTTGAGAACTTTAAATTGTTTGAGAAAGGATGCTCGCAAGATGTAATAGATGCCGGACCAAAGCGGCTTTCACAGACAAAATAAATTAAATTCTACCAATATTTAGCTCCTCTGGAGCTATTTAAACCTTGTGAAAATAATTTTCTAACTCCGTTAGGAGTTATATCTTGGTAGAAATGAACAACCCCCAACAGACCGAACTCCGTTAGGAGTTCAATATAAAATATTTGTAAGAACTAATAACTTTATAATGGCAGTCATTGAACGACAGAGTTGAGACAAGCCACTCACGAGTCTAGCTTAATTAAAGAAGCCACTACTTCTTTAAGCACATTATTAGAAACCGGTTTAGTAATAAAAAGATCTGCGCCGGATTCGATTGCGGTTTTCCTCATCTTAGTTTGTACATGTGCGGTTAAACATATTATGGGTGTGTTTGTATATAAGGGTAATGTCTTGATCTCTTTTATTAAGTCCAAACCATGTTTACTGCCCTTTATTGCTATATCCATTATTATTATGTCGTAATTATTGTTGCTGTATTTTTCATAAAATTCTTCAGCCGATTCACAAAAATCCATTTCAAAATCACTTTTAAATATTCTTCCCATTACTTTTTGAGATAGAATATCATCCTCTACAACTAACATTTTTTTCATGTGGATCTCCTAAATATTTGTCTGTAAGCCAGTCTTCAGTCTTCAGTGGACTGCAAACTGTGAACTGCTGACTGCCTACTCAAAAATTACTCTAAACGTAGTTCCAACCCCTTTCTCGCTTTCAACTTCTATAACTGCATTGTTTATATCGCAGTAGTTCTTTACAAGAGCTAACCCAAGTCCGCTGCCGTCATAACTTCTCGTAAACCCTCGGTCTTCTTGAAGGAATGGCTCAAACATTCTTAGGAGAAATTCTTTACTCATTCCTATCCCCGTATCTTTTATTTCAACCATAATATTGCCGCTACTATTTTTATCTAAAAGAATTTCTACTTTACCTTTTTTTGTGTACTTGATTGCATTATCTATCAAGTTGGCAAAGATTTGTGTTATGCTGTATTCATCGGCTATTAATTTTGTGTCTTTTTCTTTACAAGTATATATAAGTTCTAATCCTATCTGTTTGGCTAAAAGCTGATGTTCTTTATACAATTTATTAAGTATCACTGAATCGAGGTCAACTTTTACAAATTGCGGTTTATAACTGCTGGTTTGTAATTCTGCTACATTAAGAATTAAGTCAATTGTCCTTATTATTCTTTTTGAAGCTATATCAATACCAACAAAACAGTCGTTAGCTTCTGCATCTATTTTTTCACTAAATAAATCTTTAAGGTAATCTACATTCCCAGTCATTATATTTATAGGAGTCCTAATTTCGTGCGACATTTGAGCAAGGAATTCTGATTTCAGTTTATCAGATTGCACTGCTAACTCTTTAGCTGATTTCATTTTATCTTCGGCTTCTTTTCGCTGAGTCAGATCCACGTACATTCCATAAATACCAACCGTCTTGTCATTTATGTTTACAGGTACGCCAACGATTTGAACATAAACAAGTGTGCCATCCTTTTTCTTACGGTAGCTTTCTTTATTTATCTGATTGCCTTCACGTGTTTGATCTGAATAGCTCTTAGCTTCCTCTTTCAATTCGGGTGGAACTATTAAGTCGTTAAGAGACTGCCCTCTAATTTCTTCAAGAAAATAACCGAACAACGCTGAGAATGATTCGTTGATAAGAATAATTTTATCTTGATCGTCTAACAATGCAATTGCAATCGGTGAGTTCTCAAACAGTTGTACAAATCTGTTTTTTTGAGAAATAATTTCTTGTTCAGCACGCTTGCGCTCGGTAATGTCTTTTGCAACTCCAATTAGTCCTAAAGGTTTGCCATTTTTATCATTAATAACTGTTGTAGAAAGATAAATAGGGAATTCACTTCCGTCTTTTCTTTTATTCCACAATTCACCATTCCATCCTCCACGTATTGTAGCAGGAAGAATTTCGCGTACAATTTCGGGAGGATTATTTGGTGAACGAACGATGAGCATATTCTTTCCGATAAGTTCTTCTTCTGAAAAACCATAAGTCTTCTT
This sequence comes from Bacteroidota bacterium, assembly GCA_021801605.1. Taxonomy (GTDB): domain Bacteria; phylum Bacteroidota; class Ignavibacteria; order Ignavibacteriales; family Melioribacteraceae; genus Fen-1258. The sequence continues at coordinate 40,272 of JAJYXU010000131.1, read as the reverse complement.
AAAAGATTCGTTGACGAACATAAGTTTATCTTCCAGATCAGTTATACTCACACATTCATTAACACTTTTGAGAGCATTAGCTAACATCCAAATTTCTTCTTCTGCACGTTTGCGCTCGGTGATATCATGAGCGACATTCCTATATTCAACAACGTTTCCGGATGTATCATAAACTATATGGGTAATTTGCTCTACCCAAATAATTTTTCCATCTTTACAACGAACTCTAAACACCAACGCTGTATCGGATTCACCTTTTGTAGTTTGTTCGAGATAATTATCTAATACTATTCGGCGGTCAATAGGAGCAACTAAACGTAGAAATGATTTACCGATAATTTCTTGAAGTGAATAACCGGTTGCTGTTGTAATGTTTGGACTACAATAAAAAATCTTACCTTGCCCATCTGCAATATAAAAGACTTCATTTATGTTTTCTACAAGGTTCCGAAAACGTTCTTCGCTTTCACGTAATATTTCTTCCGCACGTTTGCGTTCGGTAATGTCTCGGGTAACACCCAACAACTTCGTAACTTCGCCGGTTGCATCATGCATTGGTGCAGCGTGAGTTTCGAGCCATCGCCGCGTACCCCTGAGCCCCATGACTTCGAACTCCAGAATACCGTTTTCTCCGCTCATCACGCGTTTATGCAGGTCGCCAAAAGGAGCGCGGTATTCGGGAAGAATAAAGTTGAAAAGTGTGTGCTGCTGCACTTCGCTTAGCGATTCTGCTTCAAGCATAGCAAGCCCTACTGCGTTCATCTCCAGAAGTTGCCCATCACGGTCAACGATCTTTACACATTCCGGCTCGGTCTCTATGATTGTTCGCAAGTGCTCCTCGTTTTCCCGCAATGCTTCTTCTGCCAGCTTACGTTCGGTTATATCTTTTTGTACACCAAATTGACCGGTAATACATCTGTTGGCGTCATATAAACATATATAATCCCCTTCCAACCACATTTGCGTTCCATCGAACCGTCGTTCGTTTGTCTCGACATGCAAATGACCAGTGTCGAATAATTGCCGTAAGACTCGCCTGCCCTGTTCAATATTGTGGGCAAAAAAATCTGCCAGTGTTAGACCGATGAATTGTTCCCGTGTTGCCCTGTACTGTGTAAGCATCGCATCGTTTACTTTTGTGATTCGTTGGTGGGTAATCATATAATCGAGCGTCTTTTCTTTATCCTCTGCCTTGTCCCAACTGATTGGTCCATCGAGCATCATAAAGAAAAAACCGGCAAGAGATTGAGTAAAGAACAATTCAAGTTGTTCTTCGCTTTTGCGCAGCGCTTCTTCTGCACGTTTGCGCTCCGTTATATCACGCTCAATGGCAAGGAACCCAATAATTTCGTTTTGCTTGTTAATTATCGGATTGATTGACGCTTCAATACTTAACAGTCGTCCGTCTTTTGTTTTATTAACTATTTCATGGGTTACGGGTTTCTGAGTAAGAAGATTATCCCAAAAATTTCTATAATACTCTTGATCTAAAGTGCCGGATTTCAAAATACGCGGTGTTTTACCAATTGCTTCTTCCTTTGTATACCCGAACATTTTTTCGAAAGCAGGATTGACATAAGTAATTGTTCCATCCGGATCAGTTAAGAAAACTGCATCGCCGGACCGCTCAATTCCCATTCTAAACTTCAAAAGAAATTCCTCTGCTTCTTTGCGCTGGGCTTCGCGCTCTATAAATTCGAGCGCAAATGAGATATCCATTACTAATTCATCGAGCAATTTAATTTCATCTTCATCAAAGAAACCGACTTCGCTTGAATACATATTGAACACGCCGCGCACCTTTCCGAATACTTTTATAGGGAATGATGCCGACGATTTATAACCGTGTCTTTTTGCACCATCACGCCATGGAATCATGCTTTCATCATGTTCAATGTCATTTGAAATAGAATGACTCCCGGAAATAATAGTTCTCCCGGTTGGACCCTGGCTTCGTTTCTCATCATTCAAATCAATATTAATCTTAGCCAAATAGCCACTTGTGAATCCGGCGGATGAAACTACTTCAACTTTCTTTGAATCAGTATTTACCATACCAATCCATGCCATTCGGAATTTACCGTCTTCAATTGCAATCCGGCAAATTTCATTGAATAATTGATTGATATCATGAATCCGAACAATTACCTGGTTAATGTTACTAAGCACAGCATAGACTCGATTCAGTTTTTGTATCCGTTCTTGTGCTTGCATACGTTCGGTAACGTTGATAAGACTAAAAATCAGAGCAGTTACAGAACCATCATTCGCCTTTACGGGTTGGAGACTCCAATCCCAATACGAAACTCCACGCTCCGGATGCTCTGCATATTCAAAAGGTTTAGCAAAAGCTATATGAGATTGACCGGTTTCCACAACCTTGCGGAAGAGAGTTTTATTCTCAGCATAAGGATAGAGTTCAAAATGATTCTTCCCGGGAAAAAAATCCGGTGTGTGTCCATCAGCTTCGGCGTACGCTTGGTTAACCCGGATAAAGTTGAATTCAATATCAAGGTAAGCCATCATGATATGCGTGTTATTGAAAACCCTTTCTAATAATTCATGACTTTCCCTTAGTTTCTCATCTGCTTGAAGTCTCTCGCGATAGAAGCGCGCACGCTGATGCCGCCAAACTACAGCTACACTTGTACCGGTACCAAAGAGAAGAGCAGTAATTAAAAAAATTATCATCCAAAGTCTTTCTCCTAAGGGTGCATATACTTCAGCCATATCTGTTTTTGTTACTATAAACCAGGGTGAATTTGGTATTACGTGTATATCCGCAAGAACAGGTACGCCTATATAGTCTAAACCTTCTACAATACCTTGTTCTCCCAGTACTGCTCTAACTGCAGGAACGTTTTTATTCTTAAGAGAGACAGCCAATGTTAGGGCTGTGTTCTTTTTAAATCTGAGTTCATTCAGATACATAACGTCATTACCTTCTCTCCTAACGAGAATAGTCTCTGATGTTTTACTTGGTGTAGGCCAGCTATTGATATAAGGATATAGAAATGATTCCGGATCTATCTGCAATGATAGGACTCCATTTATACGGCTGTTATTTTTAGGATCGGTAATAGGTACGAATAGATTCAGATAGATATGTTGATCGTATTCATTTCTGTAAAAATCAGCAATTGTGATCTTACCAGATTTTATTGCTTCAGAAACTTTATCTTCAAAAACTGATGAATGTGGTCCGGGCAAATCGGGTAGAGCAAATCGTTCAACACCTTTAGCATCAAGCAGACCCAACTTATTATATTCATTTACAATCTTGAAATGGCTCAGCCAGGTTCGAAGATACCGATGTGCTTCAATATCTTTTGGGTTATTAAAATAGCGATCAACAAGAGTAGAAAAAACAGTGTTTTTGTAAAAGAAGGAAGCATCATCATGCCATTCCTTTCGGATGCGAACCAGTTCGCTCATCTTCAAATCAGCAACAGAAGAAAGCCTGCGCTCTATTTCCGATCTGTATTCTTTTTCATTGTGTATATAATAAAAGTACCCCGCTGAAATTATTCCAGCTGCCAGAACTACAAAAACCAAAATGAGGATTATGGATGATCTTATAGAAGCGGCATCATGTTCACTTTTATATCGCCATACCTTAGGACTTATAAATGCTAATAGTGCAGTTCCAAGAAAAAAGAAAGCAAATGAAGTTGAAAGAGCAGGGGGAATAAATTGAGTACCGTATAGAAGCGGTGTTCCAAAAAGATGAGCTAATAGAAGAATGATTGAAGTCAGAATAACTAATGAAGCCAAAGAAAGAGCCGCGATTATTTTCTTTTGTCGTTCCGATGATGATAGCGTTATTAGAAATGAAAAACCGGCAAGCACAAAACAGAGTGCAGTCAAAGGTGAAATATACCCAAACGGCGCTCCGGTGATTGATCCCTCTATCTTAAAACCGAGGTGTTCAACTGCGAGATGTATTCCTAAAGAAGAAAGGAAAAACAAGAGAAGAGCAATCAATGTGCTTATAGAACCGATAATAATTCCTGTATTGTAATACCAACTGCTTTTAGGAAATTGTGCGCGAAGTAAGACTGCAACTCCAAACGATATGAACAGAAGCGCTGTGCTTGGCGCCATTGGTATAAGACCGGAACTAAAACTTGTTAAAATAGGAATTCTTAAAATCCAACCAAGTATGGCTAAGAACCCAACAAAAGCAGTGAATAATCCGCAAACCTGGGTAAATATATTTACAATACGTTTTTCTTTTTTGTCATAGTTTTTCATACTCTAGAACCCCTGTTCACTTTTAAGAGAATATTGATAAAGGAATAAAATATATATTTATTTGGGTGTAGAATATTTGTGAGAAGTATTGGGCGAAACCAGGTATCATAAAATCTTCTTTTGTTTACTTATCTGGCAATAACATACCTAAATTAAATTCAAAATGTAACTGGAATAATAAGCAGTTCAACCATGGTGTTCCACTGCCTGCTTCGCCGAAGCTTCAGAGTCTGTTGCACAACTCGAATATGTCATTCTGAGCGAGTCTACGAGCGAAGAATCTCACACTTAAATTTAGAATTAGTGCGATTATTAGCATAGAGATTCTTCATTTCTCCGGCTAATGCCGGATTCATTCAGAATGACAAGTTCTGCAACACGCTCTTCAGCGAGGCGAGCAGGCAGGTTCAAAGGTTTATTACTTAATTCACACAAACGGTTAAGGCTGGTTCTAAAAACTATCTTTTGTAAAAATTTAACGCAGAGAATATTGAAGTCTTTAGAACCACCCTTAATTCAATTTCTTTCCATTCTACTTTTCAAATACTATATTCGCAAGGTTTCTATTTAGAATTAAATGCTGTATTGCTTCTATTATCGTACAACTAAAAAAAAAATTAAGGTGTTAGATGCCCATTTCGAGACGTATAAATAAAATTGGTGTTTCACCAACAATGAAAATAGCCTCCGAGGCAAAAGAGATGAAGTTGCGCGGCGAAAATGTTATTGATCTTTCTGTTGGCGAGCCGGATTTTCCTACTCCGTTAAATGTAAAAGAAGCGGCTAAACGCGCCATAGATGAAAACCAAACACACTACACTTTTAATCAAGGCACCATCGAACTTCGCACGGCTATCTCAAATAAATTGAAAAAAGAAAACGGTTTAGATTATCCTCCGGGCGATATAATTGTTTCAACAGGCGCAAAACAATCTATCTACAATGCGGTTCAGTCTCTTGTTCATGATAACGACGAAGTAGTTTTTTCCTCACCCTATTATGTTTCTTACCCGGAGATGGTTGCTCTCGCGCACGGACAGTCGGTAATTATTCCTACAACAGAGGAAAGCGGTTTCAAAATAACTCCGGTACAACTACAAAATGTTATAACTGCCAAAACAAAAATTTTGATACTTTGTAATCCGTCAAATCCAACAGGTGCATGTTATACACGAAAAGAGTTGGAAGCGATTGCAGAGATAGTAGATCAAAATAATATTTATGTTATCAGCGATGAGATTTACGAAAAAATTATTTATGATAATTTCGAATTCATTTGTTTTGCATCGTTAAGTGGTAAAATAAAAAGAAGAACAGTTACCATTAACGGATTTTCGAAATCTTATGCTATGACGGGGTGGAGAATGGGCTATGCTGCCGGACCGGAAGAAATTATAAAGGCAATGAATAAAATTCAAAGCCATAGCACATCAAACGCCTCATCAATTTCTCAAGCCGCATCTTTAGAAGCATTAACCGGTCCTCAAGATTATGTTGAAATGATGAGAAGTGAATATGAACAAAGAAGAAATTTTTTACACAATGCTCTCACTTCAATTAAAGAAGTAAGTTGTTACAAACCGGAAGGGGCGTTCTATCTTTTCCCAAATTTTTCTAAATACTTTCATAAATCAACTCACTTATTTAAGATAGAACATTCGTTCGATCTTGCGATGTACTTTCTTTACGAAGCTAAAGTTGCTTCAGTTCCCGGCAGCGCTTTTGGATCTGAAGGTTATTTGCGATTGTCTTATTCAACTTCGATGAAAAATTTGGAAGAAGGAGTTGAGAGAATTAAAGAAGCACTTAGTAAATTGAATTAGGTCATCATACTATCCTTAAAGGAATATTTATTGTACGGTTTTACTTTTCTCTATCACTACTAACCGACTAAAAAATAGAACGCTGATAACACTGATTAAACGGATTAACGCAGATTTAATCCGCGAAAATCTGCCAAATCCGCGTCATCTGTGTGCTATTAAAAATGTTGCAGTCCTGTACAATTCTATTTTTCAGAGGTCTCAAGAAACAACAATCACAAACCATTAGCTGTTAATGGAATTTCTGATCATTTACATATTCTTTTCGGAATGAAGCCTCAGCAATCAATATCTGATTTGATGCAGGATATAAAAGCATATTCCTCAAAATGGATTAATGAAAAGAAATTTGTTAGAGGGAAATTTAGTTGGCAGGCGGGATATTGTTATGCAAACGAAGACTTATTAAGGATAATACTTGAGAATGACACTTCTGAGACAGCCCCATTGCACTTTACAATTCCCACTCAAATACTTTATGAGAAATTATTTTCAACTCACCAAATACGATTCAATTGCGCGGTAAACTTTTTCTTTTTCCATCTGCTCGCCTGTCCATAATTCATACGCCTTGGCGCCCTGCTCTACAAACATTTTTAATCCAGTAATAATTGTAGCGCCTTGCGATTCCGCAAGTCTAAGTAATTTTGTTTTTACCGGATTATAAACAACATCAAAAACAATCTGCCCCTTCATAAATGAATCTTTGATTGTTGTAGCAGAATCATCAATTTCCGGAAACATTCCCATCGGCGTAGTATTGATAATAAGTTTTGAATTCCGGAAAGTTTCTACCAAATCCGGCGGAACAAGCGCGTGCGCCTTAAAATCGTTATGAATCATTTTTACGGAAAAATATTCTTTCAGAGATTCTGCCGTCTGCTCTGTACGATTAATGATATTAACTTGTCCGACCTTAAATGTTCTAATCAAAGCGTAAATAACACTGCGTGCGCCGCCGCCGGTACCAATAACAGAAATTTTTGCGCCGGCTATTTCATCTTTGAAAGGATTCAATGACTCCACCACACCGGCAACATCCGTATTGTAACCGCGTAGAATTCCGTCATCGTTAACAACTGTATTTACCGCTCCGATAATATTTGCCTCTTCGGAAACATCTTTTAGCAGCGGAAGAATTTTTTCTTTTAGCGGAATCGTAACATTAAAACCTTTTATTCCGAGAGCTACCATACCTTTCATTGCGTCCTTCAAAGAATTTGAAGGAATATCGAATGGAAGGTATATAAAATTCAATCCGGAAATTTCGAAAGCAATGTTATGCATCAGCGGTGAAAACGAATGCTTAATAGGGTGCCCAATTACACCAACAATTTTTGTGTTATGGTTAAACTTGTTTTGAGATTGTATCATAAGTTATGATTTATTTTCATCTAGTAATTTTGTGAACAGTTTTGATGTTTTAACATCCGGATAATCTTTTGTGAATTCATTCCTCATATTCGGGTCGAGCTCGAATGCGGATTTTAAACACTCGATTGCTTCCTGTGTACGACCCAGCAGAAAATTTATTTTTGCTTTACCGTAAAATGAATTTGCATCCTTCGGCTCAATTCTAATGCATTCGTCAAATGCTTTTAAGCTTTCAAGCCACATTCCTATCTCAATGTAAGTCTCTGCAAGTTTAGACCATGCGTCAAAATTATTATTGTTATGTTCTACTGCTTTCAAATAGTTGTTTATCGATTCTTGCAAATTACCCAGCGAATATTCCAAATCTGCAATTGCAAACCATGCGTCTTCGGGACTGCTTGTTAAAGAAATTGCTTTGTTAAAATCCTTTAGTGCTAGTTGATATTTCCCTACAGAATCATAACAGTAACCGCGCGCAAGAAAAGCTTCATAATATTCGGCATCAAGCTTAATTGATTCGGAATAATATCGGATAGCTTGATGAAACGAACCTAGTTCTTCATAAGTCTGCCCCATATTAAATAAAATTGTTTCATCAAACGGATCAAGCTCGTTAGCTCTCTTGTACGATTTCAGCGCATCATTAACTCTTCCAACACGTGCGTAAGAATAGCCGCAGTTAAACCATGAACTTGAAAAGTCATCCTTCAATGCAATCGAAAGTTCAAAACAGTTAATTGCTTTTTCAAATTGTTCAAGACGAACCAGAACAATTCCTTTATTATACCAGCCGGTAAAACTGTTAGGGTCCAATTCTAAATATTTATCGTAAGCAGAAAGAGCTTTGTCTAATTGATTCATGTTCTCGTAACAATACCCCAATTCATACCATGCTTCAATGTATTCCGGATCGGCTGCAATTGATCTGTCAAAATAGCCGATAGCTTCTTCATACTTTTCTTTCTTCTCAAATAGGATTCCAAGATTGAAAAGAGTTTCCTCGTTATTTGGTTCAATTTCTAAAGCTCTAGTTAACGATCTAACCGCATCTTCGAACATTCCCAAATTATCTTCCGCAATTGATTTATTGATGAAGGTTTCAACATCGTTAGGATTCAAAGAGAGAGCTTTTTCAAAACAACTGTTGGCTTGCTCAAAATTGAACATATTATTGAGAAGTATTCCTTTGTATTGCCAAGCTTCGGAATTGTATGGAACAGCGTTTAATAGCGCCTCGGCTAAATATAAACCGTCTTCAACATAGTCATATTCAAGACAAAGTTGAATTACATCTTCTATAAAATCTAAATGTACAAAAGTATAGCCATTGTCTATATGTTTTCTGCAAGTATTTATTTTTAATTTTATTTCTTCGTCATCAAATTCTGATTCATAATTGTCATTGAGATAATCCTCAGAAAAACTCATTAATACTCCCTGTTAATTCTGTAGAAAATGTATAGCTAACAAAAGTGAAAATCAAGTTGAAATTAGTTTGGATATTTCGGATGTGATTTTAAAGCAGCCCAAATTCTATTTTGACAGATGCTCTTTTTTTAACAATAACTTGAAAATTTCCGGTGGCTGGCTGCAGATAGTAATTTTAAGTAGGTGGAAAAGTCAATCGAAGGTAACTCTAAAAGTTGAACCCACTCCTTTAGTGCTCTCAACTTCTACATTAGCGTTATTCATTTCGCAATAATTTTTCACAAGAGCTAATCCTAATCCATTGCCTTCATATTTGCGCGAATGTCCTTGGTCTTCTTGTAAGAATGCAGAAAAGAGTTCGGGGATAAATTCTTTAGCTATTCCAATTCCCGTATCTTTTACTTCAACAAACAATTTTTCATTTTGATTTCGTTTAACTGTGATTTCTATTTTACCATGGCTAGTATATTTGAAAGCATTATCAATTAGATTTGCAAAAATTTGTGTAACACAGTAATCGTCTGCAACCATTTGTGTATTACTTGTTTCTACATTATAAACAAAAGATAATTTTTTACTCTCCGCATAATATTTATGTTCTTTGTAGAGAACCGTCAAAATAGATTTATCAATATCGAATAACCTTGGAGAAATCTTAACTGTTTTTGTCTGAATTTCCGACATGTTAAGAATTAGGTCTATAGTTCTTATTATTCTTTTTGAAGCCGACTCGATATTGTTAAAAGACGCATAAACTTCGTGACTTAATTTTGTCTCGAATTCCTCTTTTAAGAAATTGATAAAGTTGAGAATTATGTTCATGGGAGTTCTAATTTCGTGCGACATTTGAGCAAGAAATTCTGTTTTAATTCTTTCTGAGTTTTCTGCTTTCTCCTTTGCTTTTGTGAGTTCAATGGTTGCCTTCTTTTTTTCCGTAATATCTTGTATGGTTCCAAACATTGTTAAAGGTTCACCATTTTTATCATATTCAAATTCGCCAATTCCCAAGACCCATCTCTCACATTGGTCATTTATTCTGATTATTCTGTAATCTTTATTAAAATTTTGCTTGTTCTTAATTATGTAGTCCAAATATTTAAGTATCTCCTCTCTCTGTTCCAGGTGTACAAGCTGGTTCCAGCCGTTAATACTTTTTTCATAGTTTTCATCAATGCCAAATATATTATCTAGTATTTCCGAGCTCGTCCAGAATCCGGTTTTAAAATCAAGCGCATAGGAACCCAGTTGAGCAACACCTTGAGATTTCTTGAGCCAGTATTCACTCTCTCTAAGAGTTCTTTCGGATTTCATATTTTCCAAAGCAAATGAAATGTCCATTCCAACTTCTTCAAACAGTCTAATTTGCTCTGAATCGAAATAGTTTGTTAAGGAGGAATAAACGGCAAAGGCGCCAACGATTTTTTTTTCAAAATGAATTGGAACAATAACCAAAGACTGTAAATTAGAGTTATCTTCAGTTACAAACTGACCGATAAAATTATTCTCTGCAGAGATATCGTTAAAAACCGTTATAGTTCCCGAGTTAATAGCGTTTTTATAAATGTTTGGATTTGATTCGTCATCATTAAAAGAAATAAATCGGCTTGAGGAAGGTTCTTTTCTGTTTGCAGATAAAGCTACAATTCTTATCTCGTTTTTTTCATTATTCAGCAATCCGAACCATGCCAGTTCAAATTTGCCGTAGTCAATTGCAATAGAACATATTAGGTCAAATAATTTTTCCTGCTCTTTTTCTCTAACAATTTCCTGATTAATCTGGCTTAGCAGAGAATACATTCTGTTGAGTCGCTCTAACTTTTGTTCCGCATCTTTTCTCTCGGTAATATCACGTATAATGCTTTGATAAAAAATTGAATTTTCAATTTCGAGAGTACGTGCACTTACTTCAACTGGAAATAACGATCCGTTTTTTTTACGATGGACTGTTTCAAATATTAGTCCGCCCCTATTCGTCACTTCTTCCATTTCCCGTGTAACTAATTCTCCGGTTTCTTCGGATCGAATATCATACACGTTGAGTTCCAATAATTCATCTCTACTATAACCGTAAGCAGAGAGAGCTCTATCATTCGCTTCGATAATATTTCCGCCTTCATTGAGAAGTAGAATTATATCGTTGGCATTTTTCATCAGGTAAGAGTAATGTTTTTCCAATACTTTCTTTTCAAGTTCTAACTTATACTGCGCTTTATAATATTTCGCCTGCTGATTCTTCCAGAGAAGATAAACGCTTATTGCTGTTAAGAGAATGAGAACCAGAATAAAAAGCGCAATTAAACGGGACCTTTCAAATAAAGGAGTATAGATTTCATCAGTATCAACTTTGGTAACCATAGACCAATTTGTTGCAGGTATTTGTATAATATTAGAAAGCACATTAATGCCTCTATAATCTCTCCCCTCGAAAATCCCTTGGTAACCGTGAGCAGCTTTGGTAACAGAAAGCAAAGTATCGTTTAGGTTTACTTTAAATAGAAGAGCAGTATTTTTTTTATACCGTAGTTCATTTAGAAACAGAGCATTATTTCCTTCGCGTCGAATAAGCAAACTTTCAGCTGTTTTACTTGGTGATAGCCATGACTGAATTAATGGATAAAGAAATTTAGAAGGATCAATGCGAATCATCATTAAACCAATCACTTCCTCTTTTCCCACTATTTTATATATAAGAGGAATCATTAAATCCATGTGAATTTGGGAATAGGTCTCTGCCCGGTGAAGATCGGAAATAAATACTTTTTTGCTTGCGACTGTTTCCCTGAAAGATTTTAATGCATTTTGACCAAGCTTTTCTTTACCATTCCACGATAGTTGAATATTTGCTTTATTGTCCAGCAAGAAGATGCTATAATAATTACTATCGCGGCTTAATGTTTCAATCCATTTGAAAATTCTATCTTTAGTTACAAAATCGTTTTTATTACTGTACCATGTTTTAATATCATGAATAAAAGATTGGTTGCCCTGAATCTCGTTTGCATCACTCAGTCTGTAATTTCGCCAGGCTATAATCTGATCTGTTTTAAACTTTGATATAGATTCTAAACTAGAGTAGATACTAGATTTTATTTCTGCTTTCTGAATATTATATAAGAACAAACCGGCAAAGACTAGGATGACAGATATAGTGAAGAAAATTGAAAATAGTGTTAATGGAACACGCTTAGGTATTTGTTGAACAGTCATGTTAAGCTCTTATGAATCGCATTTCAAAAAATAGATTTCCCCATTTTATTAATTCTTATTTGCTATGTGATAAAACAGTCTTCAATTCTACAATCCACTATAAGACTAATTCTGATATTTATTATCGATCGATGAGCATAGTTATTAAATGCATATAAATAAGATGTGAGTTTTTGAGATTGATACGCTCAATTATTTTGGAAATTTTTATTCTCTATATGTAACTGCAAATGATTTATTATCGGCTGTATCAATCTAAAAGCCTGCTGAGAAGAAAAAAATTTAAACTCTTCCTGGTGCAGTATGCGCGATAATGCTCTCACTGTACCGGTAATAATATTAATTAGGTTTGTTTCTTGCGCAACTAATTCAACCGGTAAGAGAAACACAGTATCAAAAATAGAAGCTTCGACTATTGGCAAGAGTTGTTTATACGGCAAGTTCTCAATCCGTAATCCTTTGGGAACCATCATATCTCGCTGGCGAATCTTAAGCTCAAGGTTCATTCTTTCGAGAAGAAGTGTTAAAGCTGAATCAATTGTTATTTTTATCTCTATCATCTTTGCTTAACCATAAACCCGATTTATTTAGAAATCGGGTTTATTATAATTCATTTTATACTTAACTACAAATATTTAGTTCACAGTTTCCATAGAAAGCACAGATGTAATTTTTTTTGCTGCGTCATGTAGAGTTGAAGCAACTTCAAAATTCAAGCCCGAATTTTCTAAAAGTTCTTTTGCTTCAATAGCGTTAGTTCCCTCGAGGCGAACAACCACTGGAACTGTAACAGAAACCTCTTTGACGGCATCAATAACACCTTGTGCAACGCGGTCGCATCTAACAATACCGCCGAAAATATTTATCAAAATTGCTTTTACATTTGGATCGGATAAAATAATTTTGAATCCGTTTGCAACCGTTTCTTTATTAGCACTGCCGCCTACATCCAAAAAATTTGCTGGTTCTCCACCGGCAAGTTTGATGATATCCATTGTTGCCATTGCCAACCCCGCACCGTTTACCATACAACCAACATTGCCATCAAGTTTAATGTAGTTGAGATTGAATTTTGAAGCTTCGATTTCAAGAGCATCTTCTTCATCAAGATCTCGATAGGCGGAGATTTCCTGATGACGATAAAGAGCGTTATCGTCAAAATTCATTTTTGCATCGAGCGCAATTATTTTATCATCGTTTGTAATGATGAGCGGATTAATTTCAAGCATGGATGCATCCGTTTCTTCGTATGCTTTATAGAGTTTCATCATAAAAGGAACAAAACTTTTTAAAGCAGCACCTTTGAGCCCAAGACCAAAAGCAATTTTGCGCGCTTGATATGATTGAAAACCAACTGACGGTTCAATCCATTCCTTAATAATTTTTTCAGGAGTTTCTTCGGCTACTTTTTCAATTTCAACTCCGCCTTCGGTTGATGCCATAATCACATTTTTTGAAACACTGCGATCTAGAAGAATTCCTAAATACAATTCCTTTTTGTAATCGAGTCCTTCAGCAATAAAAAGTGTTTTTACAATTTTACCCTCAGTGCCGGTTTGATGTGTTATCAACAAATTGCCAAGCATTTTAGAAGCATAATCTTTTGCTTTTTCAGCCGATGTTGTAAATTTTACGCCGCCTTCTTGAATCAACTCTTCTCTGTTATTAGGATTATAGAGTTTCCCCTTGCCTCTGCCTCCAGCGTGAATCTGTGATTTAACCACATATTGATTAATTCCGCGCGCTTGAAGCTGTGTTATAGCGCCGTCGAATTCCGATAAAGCTTTAATAGCAATGCCATCCTGAACCGGTACACCAAATTTCTTTAATGTCTCTTTAGCTTGATACTCGTGTATTTTCATGATTTCCCTATTAATTAATGTCTTTTGAGCAATTGTTTATTAACGCGATGAAAAATTAATTCATTTCGAAGTAAGAATCAAAACGATGAAAATAGATCCGCCATCATTAAAATTGTAACATTAGTGAATTTTTGAGAGTCGAAAAAATATTCTTAATTCAACTTGCAATAAAATAATTAGCAGACGAGAATTATTGCTTTATTATTTGGTAAGTCACCTTACGCAATATTGATTGACTTAAAAGTCGTGGTTATTCATCTTTCATATTTTGCGTAAGGTGAAGTGGTAATTAATGATAGAGGCTGTCTCATAAGCATCAAAATTAATATAGTTGGATTTGATTTCGTTTTAAAAACATAACTTTTTATCGGTAAAAATTACTTTTGAGACAGTCTCTTCATACTTTAATTCTTAACTCAAAGTTTGTATTCAATCCCGCTTACAAAACCTACGTATTGCGCAAAATCCCCTGATTGCCAGTTAACACCCGAGACAATATTAAAATCATCAGATAAGCTAAAAGAGTAACCCATACTAAATCCAAGAGAAACGAAGACTGTGTTCTTTGTTGATTTTTTGTAGGATATTTCAAATGAGGGGACTACATCAGCTGCAGTAACAGGGCTGTAATAATCATTCGTTACATAATTAGCCGCCCATTCAACGGATAAATATGGATGAGAGTCAGAATTACCGAACTTGAAGTTAAAACCAGCTCGAAGAGGAATTAGTAAACCCATTTCTCGGATAACATGAGAGGCATAATTGCTCGGGTAATTAACGATTGCATTTAAATCTTGTTTCTTTCCCCAATAATAATAACCTGCGATTAATTGAAATCTAAGATTATCATTAATAGCTCTCTTGATGCCGATCTCAACACCTTCTGCTGTACCGTAAGATTGGATAATACCCATACTTGCGGAAAAAGAAAAGTTACTTTGAGAAAAAATGGTTGGGGTAAAACAATAGAAGAAAGCGATAATTAAAATGATTTTCAGTTTCATTTGACACTCCGTTGGTTTAGTAGATGAAAGATTTCTGATTAGAGGACGAAATCTTAAAAACGGTTTGTCAGTTTTCGATATGGTTTCCCAGTTTGTGTTTTATTTTTCCGAAAGGAACGTAACCAATTGAAGAATGATTAACAAGTGAAATTAAATAACACAAATTTGCGGAGACGGATTGCTGATCCGTCTCCTAAGAAGTTCAATTAATTTTCGCTTTCTTCTCTTTTTCCTTTTCAACAAAAAAACTATCCGGAATTCCTTTGTTGATTTGGTAATTTTTATAAGTCATAGTGACACTTCCTTTAAGCGAAGCTCCCGCCGGTAATCCCTTTCTTCTTTTCTCTTTTTTATCAACATCACCATTTTCATTCGGTTGGTTAGAAGGGTTTACCGGTAATTTAAGGTCGCCAATACTAAACGATATTTTAATTCGGGATGGTAGCCCGAATTCAAAGCTATCATAGTTTAATTCTATCTGTGTCGTACCGCCCTTCTTGCTTGTAGTCTCAAACTTGCGAATTACAGATTCGGCAGCGTCAATCCATAATGTTGAAAGGACTACATCCGAGGAATCACTGTTTGGAATAGCTTTTACTACATCGAGTTTACGGTTATTAATTGTCTCGGAGCGAACATACAACGTTGTAAAATCACCCTTAAGTAATTCTGCGGGAGAGAATTTTAATCCTTGTTTTGGCAGCATTGCAAATCCTTCTGCTTCAACTTTTATTTTATCGGGTTTTTTGAAATAAACTTTTGCCGTCATATCTGGTACTTTGATAAAACTCATATCGAGTTTAACGGATGCGTCAACTTTATAATCATTTACCTTGTTAAATTTTTGACGTACTGCATCAAGCAATTTATTCGGATCTTTTGTTTGAGCAGAGGAAACAGCCGCAGTAATCAAAAAAAATGTTATCAAAATCCTTTTCATTTTTGCCTCTTAACTTAGAATGTCTTTTTTTATAAAGATATAAGTTGTAATTGCGTACAAACCAACAATATGTACTAGAAGAATCCATGATGAATTATAAATTTCTTTATAATTAACTTCATCGTTGAAGAAATTATTCCATTGACTCATATGTGTTGTAAATAAATACGGTTTTATGTTTTGCAGAAAATCAACCGGGATAGCAGAGACAATAAGAAAGATGATAATAATAGCCATCGTTGAAACAATTGGACCGATTGCGTTCTCTACAAGCGAAGAGAAGACAATGGAAATAAACATTACTGTTGTCATGCTAAGTGCAGCAAAAGCATAAGCACCAAGAAACCGCCATAGTATATCATTCTCTGCAAAGATTACAATTCCGCTCCCAATAGATAAAAGCGGACCGGAACCAAAAACTATTAAACTGACTCCCAGACTCAGAAAAGCCAGCCATGCCAATAAAATAATTACATAGAGCATTCCGGCAATAAATTTTGATGTGATAACTTGTAACCGGGAAACCGGTCTCGTTAAAATCATTCTGTACGTTCCTGCAGTTGCTTCGCCGGCAAGAAGATCGCCGCCGACAAGCACAACTAAGAATGGAATATGGATAATCAGCAAAGTAAGAATCAACCGTGCTATAAAATATCCGTTCAATAAATTCCCGACAATTACAAATGATTGTTCCATACCCCGCATTTGAGCATCAACAAAATTTTTGCCGGTAAAGTAAAGAACCAGTTGTACAATAATTGTAAGAAGACCTATTGCAATAATCCCGATATAGGTTCTCCACTTCTTAAACATTTTTTGCAGTTCAATTAAAACCAGTGTTATCATTTTGCGCCCCCATCTGTTATCTTCAAGAAGAAATCTTCGAGAGAGCGAACAGGAATAATTGCACTTACGGAAAATCCTTTCTCTATCAGATATTTATTGAGTTCGGCAATTTCATTTTTTGTGAGTTCAAAATTTATCTCATTTTTGGATGTAGATTTAAAATTATTCTGCCACGAGGATTCATTTACAAGCCGAAGCGCATCTTCTATTTTATCTATTTCAAATGTCACTTTAATTTTATCTGTCTTAAGAAGCTCATCAACAGTTCCCTCAACTTGAGTTGTTCCTCTGTTGATGATTATCATTCTTGTAGAAATCAGCTCAACTTCATGAAGAATATGCGACGATAGAAAAATTGTTTTTCCCTTTTCTCTGCTGAGATAGATTATCAAATCCCGAATCTCTTTCATTCCTTGCGGGTCAAGACCGGTGGTTGGTTCGTCAAGAATGATCAGTTCCGGATCGTGAAGAAGCGCTTGCGCAATACCAAGCCGTTGTTTCATACCATGAGAAAAAGTTTTCACTTTGCTTTTGTACCGTTTGTCAAGACCAACCAGTTCAAGCATGCTCATCAGTTTTTTCGTGGATATATCCGTGCCTGAAAGTTTTCCAAGAATTTCCAGATTCTTGTATGCGGAGAGATAGAGATAAAAATCCGGCTTTTCAACAATGGCTCCAATCTTAGAAAAGATCTCTTTTCTATCTTTAGAAATCGACCTACCAAAAATTTTCATCTCACCGCTCGTAGGCTTGATAAGCGAAAGTAGCATTCTAATTGTCGTGCTTTTGCCCGCACCGTTAGGACCCAGAAATCCGAATACATCGCCGCGGTAAACATTAAGATCAAGATTGTTAACCGCTATTAGATTTCCGAATTTTTTTGTTAGCCCGCGAACTTCAATTACTTGCTCGGAATTCAACAAACCTCCATTTGTTTGAGAATTAAGACGAAGGGATAAGAACAATGGTTACATTTCTCCTCCGTTCAAAAAATTACGATTCATTTATTTTCTTTTTCCCAAATTGGTATTCGAGGGGAATATATTTTACAATTATGAAAGACGGAATTGTGGCAAGTACCACCCAGATGAAAAAGAATTTGTATCCAATTGCTTCTTGAATCATTCCGCTAAACATTCCTGGCACTATCATACCCAGAGCCATAAAGCCGGTCGCAATTGCGTAGTGCGATGTTTTGTAATCACCATTCGATATGTAAATCATATACATCATGTATGCCGTGAATCCAAAACCATAACCAAATTGTTCAACGGCAACGCAAGCATAAATAATCCAAATTACAGTTGGCTGTGCATATGCCATATAAACGTAAAGCAGATCGGGAAGATTTATTGCAAGCAGCATAGGCCAGATCCAGTATTTCAGCCCTTTTTTAGCGACTGCAAATCCTCCAAGAATTCCGCCAAGTATGAGAGCTATTATTCCTACTGTTCCATATATAAATCCTACATCGGAAGTAGTTAAACCAAGCCCTCCAACTTCTCTCGGATTAAGCATGAACGGCAAAGCCATTTTAACAAGCTGTGCCTCTCCTAAACGGTACAACAATAGAAAACCAATTATGATTAGCACTTTTTTCTTCTCGAAAAATCTGAAAAATGTTCTGAAAAATTCTTTAAAAGGTGAACTCTGCCGGTTGTTTCCAACAGGTTTGTCGGCGATGGGTCGAGGTAAGATAAATTTATGATAAACAAAGAATAGAAAGAACAATCCCGCCATAATTGAAAAAGTAAATACCCATGCAAGCGGAACTTTGTCAATTTGTACTTTGAAATTGGCTTCAGATTTTTTTGCGATTGTAGGATCAAGCTGAATTACGGCGAACGCAGGTTTATTCCAATTCATCGAAGTAAACTTTAACGTCTTTCCTTCAACTACTCTAATTCCCACCTCTCCGTCAATACGGTTAACATCAACAATATATTCACTCCCTTTATCCGGCGGTTTTGAAAGAATAAATTTTACAATGCCAACATTACCAACAAGATCTTGACTTATAGTTGTATCTGGCATGGCGAATTTTTCTGTTGAAGCTCCATTCATAAAATTAAAATTGCGGGCAAAGTTTATATATGATGCAACTTCTTCCCGGGTTTTGGAACGTGTACTGATTTCTACATAAGAAGGAGATGCAATTACCCTCAAACTTCCTTCCATTGGTTTAGCTTTTACAGAATCAACTTGTATTGTCTCTTGAAAAAATTTATTTGGATTAGAAACCACTTTAAATTCTGCCGGATGCACTCCCATTGTTCCTTCGAGATATCCTGCAAGTATTATGAGCAATCCCTGTCCAGCCATCATAGCAAGACGGTAGAATGTACCACGTATTCCGATAAAAAATGACTGCTGACTTTCAGTTAGACCGAGCATGTAGAAGCCGTCTGCAGAAATATCATGTGTTGCAGAACTGAATGCGATGAGCCAGAAGAATGCAAGCGTGAATTGAAAAAAGTCCGGCATTGGAATAGTAAAAGCAACACCTGCCATTCCAGCTCCAATTAGCAACTGCGTCGTAGTAATCCAGAATCGTTTTGTTCTAAAGATATCAATGATGGGGCTCCATAGCGGTTTAATCACCCAGGGTAAATAGAGCCAGCTGGTGTAGAGTGCAATATCTGAATTAGAAACTCCAAGTCGTATATACATTACTACCGAAACAGTAATTACAACTACATTTGGAAGACCCTCTGCAAAATATAGAGTTGGAATCCAGAACCACGGATTTTGTTTTTTTGTATCTGAACTCTCGAGTGATTTTTTTATGATCATATTATTTCTTGGTAATTATGGAGTGGCTGATTTTTTAATTGCCAGAAGAGCCGCGCCAATTTCGGGCGAGTAATCTGCTTTAGTTAGTTTAACATCATCGAATGTCTTTTCAATTTTTTTCTTTAGTTCTTTTAAGTAATAATTTTTTGATGAAAGGAGTCCTCTGCTAAGACAGAGTTTTATCTTTTTCTCTACAAGATTTTTTTTAATGATTTGACATGAACAATAAGTTCTTTGATTTCTTCATTCAGAATTTTCATGCAAACTTTATCGTGCATTTCAGCGGCGGCAATTACATTCTTTGCTACGGTTGCAACATCAAATTTTTCGTTATATACTTTTTCGATCAATTCATCCCGGCTTTTTATTCCATACTCACTATCAAGAATTTCTGTAAGAAGAGTCTGTCTTCCGCGTCCGTCAAATTGTTTCGCAACAGCCGACAAACCTTTTCTACCAATCGAGTAACCGCTTCCTTCATCGCCTAAAATTTTTCCGTTGCCACCAGCACGTATAAGTTTTCCTATTTTGTCTTTTCCAAAAATTATGGAACCGGTTCCAGCTATTAATATTGCGCCGGGTTTTCCGGAAAAAGCGCCTTCAATAGCAATTTCAGCATCGCTTATAATTTCTAAATTTTTCAGAATAAATTTTTCGCGGCTGAGTAATTCAATTATTGCATTTCTTACTCCGTCTGATTCTCTTTTTCTTCCGGCACCAGCAAGACCAATAATAGCCGAATCAATCCCATTCAGATTAAAATTTAGCGATACTTTCTTTATTAAATTTGTGAATAGATTAGCAGATTGTTCAATTCCAACTGTTAATGGATTTGAAGGACCCCCATCCGCTTGAGATAAAATATTCAGTTTATCATCTGCCAAAACACATTTGGTTTTAGACCCGCCACCGTCAATTCCTATAAATAAACTCATTGCGCTAATCATAAATTTGGGTGTTAAGATATATAAAATCAAATGAACATAAAAGTTTGGTTATGCTCGATTTTATTAAGCCAACGCAACGCCTAATATTTGGTAAATCAATTTTATTGAATAACAGATTTAGAGTTGTTACATTTCAGAGAGGCAAAAACCTCTTCTCTTTTATTCTCTCTTGGGCATGTGAAAACTCTTTTACAGATTTTTCAATTAAAAATATGCAAGGAGGAATTATGGCTGCTAAAAAAAACTTCTCTTATTGTTGATTTCAATTTGCATTTTGGTTGTTAATAGTTGCAAAGAGGATAACCTTGTTTCTCCGGAAGATCAATTGGTCGGCACATGGGTATTAACAAAACTTACTGTAACCCGCCAGGGGCAAACCATTGTGCAAACTCCCGCTGAGGCAGGTGTTCAGATAACACTTATTTAAGGAGTGACAAGACATACCAAATGACTCAAACAGATCCAAGTGGTACCGTAACTGAAACCGGAACCTGGAGCTCTACCGATAAAGAGATTTCAGCAAAAAGTAGTGATGGCAAAATTGAGGTTATACCTTATATCTTAGCCGGTAATAAATTATCTTTAACTGTGCAAGTAGAGGAGGGAGGAATTAAACTTCCGATTATACTGGAATTTACAAAGCAATAACTTATTCTTTTTGATCTTCTCAAATATTAATAGGAGGATTTATGCCTACCACAATGTTAAGAGAGTTCCTGGATCAAAACAAAGTTAGGTATGTAACCGTTAAACACTCCGTGGCATATACAGCACAAGAGATTGCCGCTTCCGCACACATCAAAGGAAAAGAATTGGCAAAAACTGTCCTCATTAAAGTTGATGGGAAGATGGCAATGTGCGTTCTTCCGGCTTCTTATAAAATTGATTTTGATCTATTGAAAGAAGCTCTCGGCGGAAAGATTGTCCGTCTTGCAAATGAAGTTGAGTTCAAGGATAAATTTCCAGAGTGCGATGTCGGCGCTATGCCACCATTCGGTAATCTTTACGGAATGGATGTTTATGTTGAAGAGATTTTAGCTAAAGACGAAGAGATTGCCTTCAACGCGTGCAGCCATGTAGAGCTTTTGCAGATGTCGTTTAAAGATTTCGGACGGCTTGTAAAACCGCGGCTGATAAAATTTTCGTTTCACTCAAAATTATAACAGACATTCTATTCGTTTTTGATATCTGTTGGATTTTGGGTTTTGATTTATTAATTATATGAAGAAATAATTACAGAATAATTTTTGAAAAAGATTTTCTTCATTATCGTATCTTTATGCGCGGCTGTAATTCCAGCTCAGCGAATAACACTTTGCAAAGCGTACACAAACCACGGCGAGCCGATTGATCTTATCTATTCATCAAATCTCACTCTCAATCAATCGGTATGCATTTTATTTTCAGGTGAGAATAAAAAAATTTCCGGAAGAACAATCTATCTTCTCATAGATAGAATAATTGGCACCGAAGGAGAGAATCAATTAAATAAAATTTTTAACCCTGAAAAAGAGAATTGGATTGCGCATTTCTACAAATTTGCTAAAGAGGGAAAGTTTGAAATCTATTTTGCCGATGAAAATAAAAACCGTTTTTCTTCCTTAACGGTTTTTATTGGCACTCCTAAGGAGACAAAACAATTAGAACCTATCTTAACTCAAAAATACACAACTGTTGAAGTCACTCTTTGTGGCAGAATTCAATCTGGCAAGCCTGTTAACATTAAACAGAGTATTTCTCTCGGCACTGAAGGCGGAACGATTTACATTTATCTAACCAACAATCAACCGCTAGACGCGGAAAAAATTCTTATCAATACATGGCGTAAGACAAAATATAGTCCGGATTACGACGAATTCATTGATTCTAAAAAGTATCAGTTAGACGGCGAATGGAACGATACATATTTCCAGTACAGGTTTACCAAGCCGGGAGATTATAAAATCTACCTGTATGATGAAAAGGAATTATTAATTAAAACGGCTTATATTTCAGTCACAAATTGATCCAAAAACAAACGGAATTTTTTATGAAAGGAATAATTTTAGCGGGCGGCTCCGGCACAAGAATGTATCCCATGACAAAAGTTTACAGCAAGCAGCTTGTAACGATCTATGATAAACCGCTAATCTATTATCCTTTTTCTATATTAATGCTTGCGGGAATTAGAGAGATTCTTATCATTTCAAACGATGAAACAATTCCCCTCTACAAAAAACTTTTTGAAGACGGATCGCACATCGGAATGAAAATTGAGTATGTAGTTCAACCGGCGCCGAATGGAATTGCTCAATCATTTATACTCGGCGAAAAATTTATAGGCGATGATTCTATTACACTAATTCTAGGCGATAATATTTTTTACGGCACGTTGGATTTCTTCTACCGCGCAGTTGAACAGAATAGATCTGGCGCAACAATATTTGCATATCAAGTTACAGATCCGGAACGTTACGGTATTATTGAGTTTGCAAAGAATGGCAAAGCAATCAGCATAGAAGAAAAACCGGATGCGCCTAAATCTAACTTTGCGGTACCCGGTCTTTACGTTTACGATAACAAAGTGATTGAGATTTCAAAAAAGTTAAAACCATCTCAACGAGGCGAGCTTGAGATAACTGATGTTAACAGAAAATATCTTGAGCGTGGAGAGTTAATGGTTGAAAAGATTGGGCGCGGTGTAGCATGGCTTGATACCGGAACACCGGAAGCACTTCTTAAAGCATCAAACTTTTTTGGCATTATTGAAGACCGCCAGGGATTGAAAGTTGCGTGCATAGAAGAGATAGCATATCAAAAAGGATTTATAGACAAAGATCAATTTGGAAAGCTCTTAGACAATATTCCGAATTCTCTTTACAAAAAATACCTTGAACGTATTGCCGATGAATAGGACTTCCTCTTTTGTTCAATTGTTCTTTTCCGGCGCTTTTAAGAAAAAACACGGCTACATTTATTAAAGTTTATTATCTTTGTCTTAAGCAATATATACCAGCCAACTAAGGAGCAACTAAAGAATGAGTCTTTTTTCATCGAAGGCAAAAAGTGAAATTGAAAAACTCGTAGAAGAGAACGATGAATTAAAAAACACTCTGCATCAGGTCCTCCAAAAACATCAAAATCTTGTTGAACTCGAGAATAAACTTAACGAAGCAAGAAAAGAGTTCAACAAAATTACTAACGAAACTGAAAGATATAAAAACGATCTGAAATCGGTAGTATTTGACTTCACTTCTAAAACAGAAGAACTTAACGAACTAACGGAAACAATTAAGTCTCTTACAGAAAAAAGATTCTCTCTTGAATCTTCAGTTAAGGAAATTGAAACCGAATCTCAGCAGAATGTTGAGAAGGTTATCTCTGAAAAACAGATAGAGATTGAGAAGCTCAATAAAGATTTGGGTGATCTCCATTCCTCTATTGAAAAACTTGTAACCGAAGAAAGCTCTCTTCAGAACAGCATTGCCAATTTGCATAACGAAGAAGAGAAATTGCGCGTCGTTTTAGATCAGACCGCCGCCGGTTTAGATACATCTGAACTCACCGAAAGAATTAATCAGCTTAAGTTAGAAGAGAATAAAAAAACAGATTCAATAAAAGCGCTGGACGAAAAAATTTCTCTTGCCGAAGAGATTAAATTCAATCTGGAGTCTTCGTTATCGGCAATTATCGGTCGTCTTTCCGAAAAAGAAAAATTTTATAGTGAATTAATAAACAAACGCGATTCTATAGGCGAACTGCTGCGAGAGAGACAAAAAGAATTTGACGAGTTTGAATCCAGATATAATTTTACAAAAGAAACAATATCAAAACTTGATTCGGAAGTAAAAGAACTAACCAATAAACGAAACGAACTATCCGACGAAATCAGAAAATTTGAGATTGTTAAAAATGAACTGCAAGATAAGCTGCTTCAATTAGGTAATGATGAAGAGACTTTGACCGAATCGGTAAATCAAAAACAGAAAGCAATTGAAGAGCTTGAGAAACGTAAATTTGAGATAGAAGAATCACATCTAAAAGTTGAGAACAACTTTTCACAGGTTCTTTTAAAATTTACTGATGAACTTAATTCATCCAAGAATAAACTCAGTTCACTGCGTCAGGAGATTTTAGAAAAAGAGAAGGAACTATCTCACAAAGAAAAAATTCTTCTCGAGAAAACGACTCAAGTTGCAGAATACGGCGGTTTAACAAAAGTACTTCAGAAAGAACGGGCTGCAACAGAACAGTTGATTTCAAATCTAAAACAAGAATCCGGCGAACTGAGTAATTTAGTTCTTACTTTGAAAGACGAGGCAACCAGACAAAAACTTTTTATTCAGCAGATGAAGTCGGAGACCGCTTCCCTGGAAATAAAAAAAGAATCATTCGAGAAAGATATTAGACAGCTC
Source organism: Bacteroidota bacterium (assembly GCA_021801605.1). GTDB lineage: Bacteria > Bacteroidota > Ignavibacteria > Ignavibacteriales > Melioribacteraceae > Fen-1258. The sequence goes on along the minus strand of JAJYXU010000131.1, from coordinate 15,397 downwards.
TTCATTCAAATCAGCGATAACTATTCCAGATTAAACGACAACAAGCAGAAATTGGTTTTAGAGACAGCCCAAGCCGCTCGCGAATTAGAAGAGCTGAAAGAGCAAATTGCTAACCAGAGAAATGAATTGCGTCTGCTCAAAACCGAAACAGCAAATACAGAGATTAAGAAAGAAGAATATACTGCAAAGATTTCCGAGCTTATTGCTATGGAGAAAAATCTCAAATTCCGCATCTTAGAAAATGAAAAAAAGATGAATCACGATGAAGGGAAGAATAAGAATTAATAATTCACCTTACGCAAAAGTTTTATCTCAGTGTAACTCTGCGACTTCTCGGTGGCACTCTGTGTAATAAAGACCAACAAATAACAGAGAGAAACACTGAGCAGGCACAGAGAACCACGGAGAAAATATCTTTTCTTCAATTCTTGCATAAGGTGACTTAATAACTTATTCTACCGGATGTATATATAGATTGGAACGCTTCGTAAAAAGATGACATATTTTTGATTTTTTGCCGATATGAATTATCTTATATTCAAGTAAACATAAAAATTTTCGAAAGCCATTTAGTGAAGAATATTCTTTCAAGAAATACATTATTAACGCTGGCATGTTTTTGTCTCATTTTATTCGCCGCCGAATTATTTTCTCAAACTAAATTGCCGGCAAAGGATACGCTTCGTTACCGCACTAATCCCAACTACCCTTTTCAGCAATCCATGTTCGATATATATAAAACCCGTCAGGCAGATATTGTTATGCTCGGAAATTCTTTAACTCACGGTGCAGCTTGGAATGAATTATTGGGTCGTTCTAATGTTGTTGAACGCGGAATTACGAGCGATGTTATTTATGGTTATGAATCAAGAATAAGTTCTATCTACAAACTGAATCCGAAAATTGTTTTTATTATGGGAGGATTAAATGATATTTATAATTGGACTCCAGTTGATGAAATCTTTGCCGTTTACGTTCGCATTGTATCAGGACTGAGGTCTAGAAATATTATTCCCGTGATTCAATCAACAACTTACTCGGCAAAAACTTATGCAAAAGATTGGGGCGGAACTCCGGAAGGAAATTTTGGAAGAAACCGCGAAGTGGATAAGTTGAACAAACTTCTTTCTGATTACGTGAAGAAGAATAATATTGATTACATTGATCTTAACGCGTTGACCGCCGGTAAGGATGGATTTTTGCGTCCCGAATTAAGCTGGGATGGAATTCATTTTAAAGCGGATGCGTATAAGCTCTGGGCAAGAGAAGTTGAAAAAGTTTTAGCGAAATATAAATTGTAATATTTTCATTGAAGTTGTCAAAAAAGTCTCTGTGGTAAAAGATTTGAAAATGAATAAAAAATAAACCACAGAGGCGCAAAGACACAGAGAAAATTTACTATTTGGACAACTTCCGAACAAAAAAATCTAAGAAGGGCAAAGCATGGATAACGAAAACAAATTAGGAGAACCGTTAATAATTGTCGCACTTACAATCATCATTTTATATGCGATTTCTTTTGCGAAAATTGAATACGAGATTCCAGCAATAAATTTTAAGCTGAAAAACGTTGACATTTTTTCTGATATAAAAGTTGAACCGGCAAGCGGACTGCAACCGGTTAGTGGTTTAAAAACAATAACTCCATGTGTTAATGAAGCATCTCTTGATTTCACAAATATTTTTTCTTCTGTGTTTTCATTTTTTGATTCGGCATTTGATAAATCCGGAGATCCCTATGAATTAACACTTCAGGATAAAAATACTCCCATCACGGGAAACATAAAACAATTAAGTTACTTCTTCGATGCAGTTAAAAAAGCAAAATTAAAAAATGTCCGCATTGCACATTTTGGCGATTCTGCAATTGAAGGTGATTTAATTACGTCGGATATTCGCGGGACCCTTCAGGATAAATTTGGCGGTAACGGCGTTGGCTGGCTTGGAATTACTTCTCAAGATATTATGTTCAGGCAAACCACAAAACATTCATTCTCGGATAATTGGGAATCTGCCGCACTCTACACAAGCAATCCGAAAGGACTTCCGCTTGGAATTAGCGGAGAAGCGTTTGTGCCAAAAGGCAACGCATGGGTTCAATATGAAACGACGCGCTTCAGAAAATCTTTAAAAGATTTTAGTTTAGTCCGTCTCTATTATGCAAATGCAAAGAACTCAACTATTAGTTACTCGTTCGATGGCGGAGTAAAACAAACAGTAGCGCTTAAAACAGGAAGCGCTCTTCAAGAATTGGTTTTGAAACCCGCATCTCGCGCAAAATCAATCCGAATAGAATTTCCAATGGCAGATCAAGCTTATTTTTATGGAGTAAGTTTAGAAAATGAACCCGGCGTGTATGTAGATAATTTTCCTCTGCGCGGAAATACCGGCGTTGATATTGGTTCTCTTCAAGAAGGTATTTTAAAAGATTTTTCTAAATACCTCGATTACAAATTAATCATTCTTGAATTCGGTTTAAACATTGCCGGATCGCGTAATACAGATTACAGTCGGTATGAAAAAGAAATGGTAAAAGTTATTAATCATTTAAAATCTGTTTTTCCTAAAACAAGTTTCTTAATGATCTCTATTCACGATCGGTCTATGAAGAAAGGAGCCAGCTTTGTAACCGATCCGGGTATTTTACGGCTTCTAGAAACACAGAAAAATATTGCAAAGCTTGCCGATGTTGCTATCTGGAATTTATTTGAAGCAATGGGCGGAGAAAACTCTATGCCTAATTGGGTAAATGCAAATCCGCCTCTGGCATTTAAAGATTTTATCCATTTCAACGACCAGGGCGCAAAGAAGATTGCAGATTTACTAACCGGGGCATTATTAAAACTATATAAGTAGATAATCAAGTTTTGAATAAATAAGAGTCGGCGTGAACAATATTGGAAATAACTCTCCCGGTGATTCAGCAAAGGATCCGGCTGGTCAAGGAAAAACTCTTTGGGAAAGATGGCAAGCAAATGCAGAAAAAAATCCTGATCGTGAAGCCATTGTTCACTGGGTTGCAGGCGAAGAGCCAATGCGTTGGACTTACAAAAATCTAATTGAGACGGCAAAAAAATATTCTGTTAAAGCTAGAGAAGCAGGAATCAAAAAAGGGGATGTCTGCGCAATAGTAATGCACCACAATCTATTTTTCTATCCTTTATATCTTGGAATTTCCCGCATGGGTGCGTTACCCGCTGTTCTTGCTTATCCTAATCCCCGTTTACATCCAGATAAGTTCCGTCAAGGTATTGAAGGAATGGCTCAACGTTCCGGTCTCGATTATATTTTAACCGAACGTGAACTTGACCCCGTTATTCATCCTTTAATTGAAAAACCCGGCAGCACAATCAAATCTGTTTTCTTTCCTCTTGATTGGAATATTGAAAACGATATTGATCCGAAGTCAGATGCTGAGATAGAACTAATTGCTCTTTCTGTTAGAGAAGACGAACCAATTTTGTTACAACATTCATCAGGCACAACCGGTTTACAAAAGCCTGTAATATTATCTCACCGGGCAGTTTTAAATCATACCCATAATCTTGGTAAAGCGTTAAAATTATCGGACAGCGATAAAGTTGTAAGCTGGCTTCCTCTTTATCATGATTTTGGTTTGATTGCGTGTTTTCAAATTCCTTTAGCTTATGGAATTACAACAATTCAAATCAATCCTTTTGAATGGGTGCTTGCGCCTATTCTTTTGTTGGAAGCAATTACAAAAGAGAAAGGAACATTAACTTGTCTTCCAAATTTTGCATATAATGTTTTGGCAGAAAAAATTCACGACGATGAATTAAGCGATATCTCACTTGAGAGTTTAAGATTAGTTATTAACGGCGCAGAACCAGTGCGGCATGATAGTCACATAAAATTTACCGAAAAGTTTGTGAAGTATAGATTCAACCCGCTTGCTCTTACAGTATTATATGGAATGGCGGAAGTTTCTCTTTGCCTTACACTAACCGACCCGGGAAAACCAATTAAAGAATTAATTTTAGATAGAAATGAATTATCACACGGTGTAATGAAGTTCGCCGATGAAAATTCCGTTAAACGTGTATCGGTCTCTTGCGGCAAACTTATTGATGGATGCGACGCTCGAATTGTTGATGAAAACCGGAAAGACGTTGAAGATGGAATAGTTGGAGAAGTAGCAGTTAAGTCTGTTTCTATGTTCGATGGTTACCGCAACTATCCGGAAAAGACAGCAGAGGTTGTTGAGAACGGCTGGTACTTTACCGGCGATTGGGGTTTCAGATATCAAAACGAATTTTTTATCATAGGTAGAAAAAAAGATTTGATAATTGTCGCCGGTAAAAATATTTATCCTGAAGATATAGAAGATGCGCTCAATCAAGTTGATGGAATAATTCCGGGGCGTGTAATTTCTTTCGGTGAAGAAGATGAACAGATGGGAACCGAACAAATCGCGGTCGTAGCGGAAATAAAAGATGAAACCGAAATTGGAAAAAATAAAATCCGCATGGATATTTTGAGAGCAGGAATGGCAATAGATGTGAATATTCACAAAGTTTATCTTGTGCCGCCACGATGGTTAATTAAAAGTTCCGCCGGCAAACCGAGCAGAAATGCAAATAAAGAAAGAATCCTAAGTCGCGAAGACAAACAAGTTTGGAGCAGATAATGATTTCACAAGAACTGAAAAAAGTAATTCTAACAGAACTTAATCTTGACGATTTCGATCTTCAGGACGAAACTATGGCGCCGGAAGTTCCGGGTTGGGATTCTCTGAATCACATAAATATAATTTTAGCTGTTGAGAAGTCTTTTAACGTAAAGTTTAAGAGTTACGAGGTACTGCGCTTAAAAAATGTCGGCGATCTTCAAAAACTTGTTGATCTAAAAACCGGCAAGTAGATTTTAAGTAATGGAACGCAGATTATTATGATCGTTTATGATTTTCTATGATCAATCATAACGAATCATAATCATCATAAAGATCAGTGTTCTATTAGAATTATTTTTTCATCACAAACAAAACCAACTGCCTATGTTTTCATCCATCAGTCTTGAAAAAATCTTTTCTCTCTTAAAATACGATCCGAACGATCCGCTCATCTTCAGCACAAGTTTATTTTTAATTCTCTTCTTAGGGTTCTTAATCTTTTATAATCTGCTTGGAAAGAACAAAGCGGCAAGAATATTTCTGCTGATATTTTTTTCGCTCTACTTTTATTATAAAGCGGCAGGATTGTATTTCTTAATTCTAGTTGTTTCCGCTGTCGCTAATTTTTATGCGGGCAAGTTGATTGCCACCACAGAGAACTTTACAAAGAAAAGAATATTTCTCATTGTTGCGTTGATAGTTAATATCGGGCTGCTTGGTTATTTCAAATACACAAATTTTATTCTGCAGATCATTGCTGATATAAGCAAACATAATATCGATCCGCTTTCGATCTTTCTTCCGATAGGAATTTCATTTTACACATTCAAATCGCTCACATATGTGTTTGATATCTACTACGACACACTTAAACCCACAAACAGTTTGCGCGATTTCAGCTTATACATTTTCTTCTTCCCGAATATTTTACTTGGACCAATCGACCGTGCGGCAGATTTTCTCCCACAGATTGACCATGAACCATTTATTTCTAGGGAAGATATTGGTCGCGCACTATTTTTAATTATGCTTGGTCTGATTAAGAAAGTTGTGATAGCAGATTATATCAGTCTCAACTTTGTAGATAGAATTTTTGATTTTCCGCTGCGCTTTACCGGCGTTGAAAATTTGCTGGCGATTTATGCTTACGTGCTTCAAATCTATTGCGATTTCTCCGGCTACTCGGATATGGCAATAGGCATTGCGCTTCTTCTCGGTTTTAAATTAATGGATAATTTTAACTATCCGTTCAAAGCAACAAGTATTGCGGATTTCTGGCGGCGATGGCACATCTCTCTTTCGAATTGGCTTAAAGATTATCTTTTCAAACCGATTCAGATATCTTCGCGCAGATTGAAAATTTTTGGAAACGTTATTGCTCTTATTGTTACATTTTTCGTCTGCGGTTTATGGCACGGCGCCGGATGGAATTTTATTCTGTGGGGCGTGTTTCATGGCGTGCTGATGTCAATCTCGTTGTTCTTTAAGAAACCGAAAGAAAAACTTTATAAATTTTTACGCATTAACAACACAAGATTTTTAAGATTCTTCCAGATTGTAATTACATTTCACTTCATAGCGTTTTCATTTCTGCTTTTCAGATTTAGCGATTTGCAGATTGCGAAAGATATGCTTTCTCAAATTTTTGATTTCTTCCACGCAGAAGTTTTTTTACAATTCGCCGAAAAACTTCCGCTGATTCTTGGGTTAATTGTAATTGGTTACTTATTTCACTTTTTACCATCCAGACTTGGAATATGGCTTCAAAAAATTATTACTGCAATGCCGTTACCTGTAAAGATATTGATTTTTGTAATCGCAATTTGGATTGTAGCACAATTCAAGACCGCGGACATTCAGCCGTTTATCTATTTCCAATTTTAATTTTGTATTGAGACGTTCGTTGGAGCGTTTCATTTTTTCTTTTATCATTTCATGCCGGGATATTTTTTTTTACAACTGGAATCATCTCCTACATAAAAAACATCTCCTCACTAATTAAATCGGACACTTTAAATTTATTCGACTTTAGTACAACTACTAAACCTTTTTGCCAAAAACACCGTAAATATTTAAAAACATTAGTACAAGTACTAATGTTTTATTTAAAATAGTTATTGATATTTAATTGGCAAAAATGTTTTCTCAATGTTAAAAATGCGGAGGATAGTTGAAGCGCTACCTAAAATTTGCAGCAACAATTTATCTTTTGACAATTCTTATCTCTTGCAATAATGGTCCGACTGAATCAGAACCACAGCCCGGCAGAAGAGATTATGTGTGGACGGTGGATACACTTAATATGCCAATGAATTTTATTGGTGCAGTCTGGGGTTCATCCCCAAATGACGTGTGGGTAGTTGGGGCAGGAGGAGATTCTAAAGATCGTCTTTTACATTACGATGGGGCTAAATGGATTACATATAAAAATGAACCGATTCTTTGTGCAGGAAACACACTTTTTGGTTTTAGTGCAAATAACATTTGGATGGGTGGAGACAATAATGGTAGAATTTGGCATTATGACGGAACAAGATGGAGCGAGAATTACAGATACATTGTGGAAGGTTCTCATAATGTTAGTATATATAACATTTGGGGACCACAACCTAACGATGTTTATGCTTGTGGAATAATTTCGTATATAGTTAATGGCAAGGACTTATGGCGGGGTTTTGTTCTTCACTATGACGGCTATACATGGCAAGAAATTCTAAAAGTAAATTTTAATTCTCAATTTATCTCAATTAGAAAAAAACAAAATAAAGTCTATATTTTTGCGCTTCGAACTAGCACTACAGTTAGCGATACGATTGCATTTTATGAATTAAATGGAAACCAGCTTAAAGAAATTTATTCGAACTTCACTGATAAAATTATTTTTGGAAATTTTAGTCTTATTGATAAGGAATTATATTTCTTAATTGGTAAAGACATATATCTATTTAGAGGAGAATCCTTTGTCAAACAGTTTTCAGTTGATCTCCCAAATTTTTGGTATTACCTCTTTGGAAGAAATTCAAAAGATATATTTATTAGTATGAGAGATGGGTTAGCACATTTCAATGGAACAGATATTCAGTATCTTATTAAATATAACAGCATCGCCAATAAAATTATAGGAGGAGAGCCTGCTTTTTTTGATAGAGAGATATTCTGTGGTTTTTATGATAATAACAGTAGTAGAAATATGATCTTGCATGGCAAACTAAACGATTAGGAGGAAAGAGTAACGAAGAATAAGTAAAATAATTGTAGTAAAAGCAACATGTATTAAAGTTGGGCTGGAAAGTGCGGACACATTCTCCAAGCCCGGTTGCAAATAATAAGTTAAGGCTGCTCACCTTTTGAGAGCTAGCTATTACACAAGAATAAAACAGAAAACCAAACAGAGTTAAAACATGACACAAAAAATATTATTAGTAATTACAGTGGTTGTATTAATAATAATTGCTAACTCATGCAACAGCAACCCAACAGAACCCGAACCGCAACCCGGCAGAAGAGATTATACATGGACGGCAGATACAATAAAAGCATACTACGTTTACTTTAATTCATTATGGGGAAAAACGGTAAATGATGTCTGGATGGTGAGTTTGGTTGGCTCAGTGTTTGAAAACATATACCGTTATGACGGAACCAAATGGTACAGAGAAACACGAACGCCGGTAGGGAACACTGTTTCTCTTTGGGGATCGGAAAACAGTTTGTGGATAAGCACTCATGAAGGGCGCATCTGGAATTATAAGAATAATACATTTACATCGTCTCCACAGTTTTTATATGAAGGTGTAGAGATTGATTTTTTTAGTATGGCTGGTAAAAATGATAATGAGGTCTATGCTGGTGGAGGGAAGGCCATACCCTACAATAGGGATGGACTAATTTATAAAAATAATGGCATTAGTTGGCAGTTAGAGCTTGTATTGAAGAACTATGGTAATTTGTACAAGGTAAGGTATAGCTCAAAAAATAATAAATACTATTTCTTGGCTTATTTAGATAATAAAGAAATTATGGATACTACAAGACTTCTTGAATATGATGGAAAAAACATAAAGACTATTTTATATCAAGATGTAGGAGAAAATTTTACAATGAATGATATAGATGGTTATTTATATATAAGTAAAGGCAATAGAATTTTTAGATATTTTGACGGAAACCTCGATGATTTTCTTGAAATAAATTATCCCAATTTTAAAGGGCAAGTATGGGGCAAAAATAAAAATGATTTATTAATTCAAATGAAAGACGGTTTATTACATTATAATGGTACTGATTTAAAGTATATATTAAAATTTCCGAACAATATAGAATATGGTTCCACTGCGCTGGTTTTAGAGAAAGATGTATTTCTGCACGCATTCGATAACAAAACAGGCTACAACATTATTTATCACGGAAAACTAAAGTAGGAGAAATATTGTACATGAAACAGGCGGCAGTCTACCAAACTGCCGCCAGCTTAAAAAGATGCGCCTTTTAGGCCCGCGAGCTTAACAACATTTGGTTAACCAAATGTACGGGCACATCTCTTTTTAAAATTACTTAATTCTACAACAATTTATAAGGAGCAAAGAATGAAAAAGCTAATTCTATCGCTACTATTTTTAACAGTACAATTTTGCATTTATGGACAGATAAGATCGACAAGAGATTACCAGTATCATAACGGGGATACATATTGGCTGGAAAAGACCAATTCAAATTTATCCCGCTCTATTTTTACAAATTCAAGTGCTAGTCCAAGCATCGGCACTTATTTAGCTCCATCAGGAACAGTAAGCGAAGCGTGCGGAATAAGAGTGATAAATTTAATAAGGGAAGCCGGCGAAGACCCTAAAGCTGATAATGCTACCAACCCATATAACAATGATCTTGCAATACTTGAAGTCAGCTTGTATAATGTGTATGAAAGTTACGGCGGAATTTATTCTCCATCAAACTGGTCAAACAACTACTATGAAGTTGTTTTATTAGATAACAACGTTGCTCAAGCGGATGCAGCCACACAATGGAATGCTGTAATGAGCGCCGGTGCAATTGCTGTTAAAAAGTATAACGAAACTGCCTCTATCGATTTTAAAAGCTATGTTAATGCCGGCAATGCTATAATAACACTGGGCATAAGAGCACAGAACTTAAGCAACCCCTGGGCTGCAAGTGATTTTATTTTCCGTTTTAAGGGGAACGTTTTGGTTGATGAACAAATATCGGTTGTTGTTAAAAATAATTTCCCCGGTGGAAAGATCAGGGCCCAAGTTAATAATTCAAACCCGCCAATAGTTGTTGCGCCGGTTACAATTTCGGATATGACACGCAAAACACTTTACATGGGCGCTGTTGAAGGAGCAAATCAACCCATGGTTGACGGATACAATCGTGTTTGGAATGATACCGAGGGACTTAGTAATAAAAGTAACTGGTATAAAGAATATAATAATGAATATAGAGGGTCTTTTTCCTCAAACGTAAGCACAAGCGTAGTTCTTTCTTCTTCAGAAAAAAACTATAGTTATGTGGCGGATATGAAGAAATTGTGTAATATAATATTTCAAAACAGTTTTGTTGGTGTAGGCAATGGAGGGACAGTAATCGTTAACGGAACTCAATACAACTCCCCTACTTCTTCTTTTCAAGTTGTTGAGCAAAATGCAATTACTGCCGAAGCTTATGGGTTACCTCTTACTAACGGTATTGAATATTCATTTAGCCGGTGGAATGACGGTAACACTTCTTCTACAAGAATTTTTTATCCAGATGCAACTACAACTTAAACAGCTAACTATATTGGCAAGCCAACCAATAGCGGAGAATATGTTAGTGCCGGTGCACCGGTTGGACAGCCAATTGTTGTTACGTGGACTGATAACCCGAATACTGCTGTAAACCAATTCCAGATCTGGAGAAGAGTAAAACATAATGGCGTTGTGGGAAGTGATGTATTGTTAACTACTGTTGGCAGAGGTGTGCAAACTTATACCGATCATGCATACCTTGCTACAAATGGTTATACAAACGATCTTCTCTGGTATGACGTACGTGCTTATTATTCAACTGAAGGCACGTATTCAGATCCGGACTTTCAAGCAGTTTTCGGTATGGAAAATTATTCTATGTTGGAAGACAAATTAGTTGCGACTCTTTCAAACGAGTTGCCAGCAAATTACTCAATTAGCAATTACCCAAACCCATTCAACCCGACAACGACAATTAATTATCAACTGCCGGAGAATGGATTTGTAACAATAAAAGTTTATGATATGCTCGGTAAAGAAGTGGCAACACTTGTAGATGGAAATAGAACAGCCGGATACCATAATGTAACTTTTGATGCAAGCAGATTAACAAGCGGAATTTACATCTGCACAATCACAGCAAATAATTTCATCCAATCGAAGAAAATGCTGCTGATGAAATAAGAATTTACTTTTTGTATACTTACCACGTTTAATTAATATGAGACGGAATTGAAAACCGTCTAATATTATCGCACCAAGACCGGCTCCTCTTTTTAGCAATTGCCTCAAAACAAACCTTAATTCAAATATTCTTTACTTCATTACTTTTTGCATAATTTTTGATAAATTGAACGTGTGAATAGGGCGGCGAGTTGCCTTAATTCAATTTCCTTACAGTTGTTGTTTATAGACAGTATTTTAACGAGGATTATGATTTTATCCCGAATTAAATTTTACTTTTTACTTTTTCTTTTCATTCTTCCGCAATTTTTGGAAGCGCAGAGAGTTGATGTTAGTGAACTGAAAAGAACTGCGCTATCACACATGCAGGCAGGAAGATATGGCGAAGCTATTGATCAGCTTAATAAATATATTACCGCCAATCCGCAGGAATCCGACGGATATAATTTACGCGGACTTTGTTTTGAGAAACGCCAGCAATACGAAAATGCCCGTCTCGATTACAGACGTGCGATTGCTCTCGAAACTATAAGCGCAACAAAAAGAGCCGAGTATGAAAAGAATCTTCAGCGTTTGATTGATATCTGGTATCCGTTACTTAATAAAAAAATTGAAGGTCATTTACGCGAAATTGCAATTGATCCGAATAAGCCGTTCAATTACCTCGAAATTGGAAAATCATATGCTTGGATGGAGATTTGGGATAAAGCCGAAGAATGGTATGATCAATATTTAGCAAGAGATGATAATGCATCTCCGGATGAAATTATTCGCTACACACTAATTCTTACACATACCGGAAGCATTGTTAAAGGCGAACGAATTCTAAAAAAATATGTTGAACGCTATCCGGAAGATTGGCGTTTGTGGAGCCGCTACGGTTATTTTACTATGTGGCTTAGTAAATACGCTATTGCAAAAAAAGCTTTTGAAACTTCACTTGGATTCAAACCGTTTTTCAAAGAAGCACAAGATGGTTTAGACATGGTGAACAACAGAGCATATTTAACTCAAGAAAGTCCGCGCGCATTCGAAAAAGAATATCCCATTGACCGTCTTTATAGAATTTTAAAACGAACTCCGGGTGATATTGAATCGCGTTACGAACTGGTTGATGAGTTGATCAAAGCAAACCGGATTGAAGAAGCATATCAGCAGTTGTTGATAATCGGATCAACCAACGCAGACGATCCTCGCTATAAAGAAAAATCCGATTACGTTATAAATCTTAGAACTACAACTTACCGGGAAAGATTAGACAGCGCCAAAGCGCGCCTTGCATTAAGTCCGGACGATAAAGAAGCGTTAAAGTTAATTGCAGAGTATCACGAGAATTTACAAGAATATGACAGCGCCCAGGTTATACTTGATAAATATTTTGAAAAGTATCCCGATGAAAAAGATCCGGTGCTCAGATACCGGTGGGCAAGAATTTCTGCTTGGAACCGTGAATTTGATAAAGCAATTGATATCACAGACAAACTTTTGGTGGATTATCCCAACAATCTCGATTATCAACTTTTCCGCGCCCAGGTTTCTGTCTGGATCAACCGCGATATTGATCTTGCCAAACAATATCTTGATAATGTTTTGAAAGAAAGACCAAATTCTGTTCCGGCGTTTATCTCAATGGGATCGATCAAACTTATAGAACTAGATTTTCCTGCCGCGCAGGAATATGCGGACAAGGCAAAAGCACTTGAACCGGCAAATGAAGATGTTATTAAGCTGCAATCCAATATTGATTGGCAGAAGATGAGGTTCGAAGAAGAAAAACTTTATGCAATTCTTGAACAAGGAAGACAAAAAGTAATTGACAAAGATTACAATGCCGCCCTCCCATTCTATGAAGATTATATGTCCAAAGCGGAACCTTCCACTTTAGTTCTTAAAGAATATGGCGACGTTCTATTCAGTGCAAAAAAATATCAGGAAGCTTTAGATACTTATAACAAAGTGCTCTCATACGGAGAGAATTACGATGCGCAAAAGCAGCGAGCCGCACTTTATTTTGCAACTGGCGATTCAGTCAGTGCTCTTCGCGAATACAAAGATTTGGTAAAGCAAGATTCATCAGATTTTGAAGCGAATTTATACCTTGGAGATTCTTACGCAAAGATGGCAGAAAATGATTCTGCCCGTACTGTTTATAATAATCTTCTTGATTGGAAACTCGACTCTGCGCAAGTAAGTTTAGTAAAGCAGCGCAAGGGATGGCTTCCGGTTACAGGCATTGTCGCCATTTTTGAAACTTTTCCCAACAGTATCGGATTTGGTCCGTCACTTTCTTACTACACGGATAATCTTAGTTTTAGAATTTTGAGCGCCGGTGGGCGGCTCGAACTTGGTGTTACTAATTTTCTAACACTTGGAGTTTCATTTGTACGAAGTTCTCTAAAAGCAAGCCAGTCCAGTCTTAATCAAGATGCATTAAGCAGTATGGATGACGCCGGGACTCCTTTTGTCGGCAATCAACTCTTTACAACTTTTAAAGGATTAGTACTTTTAAGATTGGGAAGTAATATTAGTATGGGGGTTGGAATTGGAATCAGCGGTTCGCTCGGTAAATTTACAAGAGATGATCATGACGCCTTCTTCGTTTTCGAAAAAATAGACACAATTAGAGTGGGTCTCACTTATCAGAATTCCGACGCTGTTAGTATACTCTACTCTCCTTATCTGATAGATATACGTTACTATGCTTCACTCTACAAGATTGATTCTTATTATAGAAATAGAGACGGATTAAAAATATCCGGCTATTTTCAATATATAGGTGTTGATGACGGCAATGCAGGAAATGATTTCAACATTAGACTTGGAAAATATTTTTGGCCGGATATAGCGATCGGTTATGAATATGCTTATTCCAATTATAAATATAAATCCAATTACTATTACTCCCCCCATAATTTTGAATCACATAGTATTTGGTTAGACAACGATCTGGATAAAAGTGAAAAGTTGAAAATTTCTATAGGCGGAAAAATCGGTTTGATTCCTCAAAGCACTTTAATTGCTCTTGAAGGTCATATAAATGCACAATACACTCCAATCAAAAAATTAATCCTTTCCGGAAAAATCAGCATTGGAAGTGCATCGCGGGATAATTCAAGCTACCGCTATTTTTCCGGTCAACTTTCGGCATACTGGGCAATTCTTTAACAGCGTTTTACTATTCCAAAATATTTGCAGGAGCCGTTTTAATGAAAACAATTTTCATTTCTGTTATTTTATTTTTCTTCACGACAATTACAGCACAAGAAATACAATTTTACGGAGAGGCAAAACAGGGCGGAATTATTATTGGCGTAGGGAAAAATATTACAAGCGTTCAATTGAACGGCGTGAATATACAGATTGATAAATCAGGCGCGTTCGTTTTCGGGTTTGACCGTAACTCGAAAGGCATCTCGAAATTAAAAGTGCGTTTTAAAAACAAAAAAATAGAAACGTTTGAATACACACTTGAGCCGCGCGAGTATGAAGAACAGCGATTGACTATAGCAAAAAAATATGTATCGCCTCCGAAGAGAGAATCAAAAAGAATTAAACGCGAGAATCAATTGATGAAAGCGGCACGCGCAAAAGTAGGTAAATTAAAAAACGCATTGTACATGTCCGGCTTTGTTTATCCGGTTGATAGCGTTGATATAAGAAGCGTATTTGGCAGTCAAAGAATCCTCAATGGCAAGCGGGCTAATATTCATAACGGTCTTGATTTTTCCGCCGAAGTGGGAGATTCAATACGAGCAATCAGTGATGGAATTGTACGCATCGCCGGAGATAATTTTTATTACAACGGCAATTTCATTCTTCTAGATCACGGACAGGGATTAACCAGCGTCTATCTTCATATGAGTAAAATTATTGCAAAGGAAAATCAGAAAATAAAAAAGGGCGAGGTGATTGGTCTGGCAGGTTCAACCGGACGCGCAACAGGTCCTCATTTGCATCTAGGAGTTCAATGGTATAAAAAAAGAATTGATCCGATGAGTTTGTTTAATTTAGTTCTACCTTCAAAGGAGTGAATTCAAATTCGGAAACACAACACAGCCAAGTTTTTCTAATTTATCTTTGCTCTGATGTCCATTCGCAATTAAGACGCAATCGGCGCCAATCTCCATAGCGACTTCATAATCATGTTCCGTATCTCCTAAGAGAAGAGTCTCTCCTTTACCATTACCTAATCTTTTCATCAAATCTTTGCCAAGATGAAGCTTACTTGCCGCGTAAATATTATCAAGACCAACAACATGAGTAAAATATTTTTTCAAGCCGTGATGCTCAACCATCTCTTCGAGTGTGTGCTGGGAATATGCGGAGAGAATTGATTGAC
>JAJYXU010000166.1 GCA_021801605.1 Bacteroidota bacterium | reverse complement strand
ATTTTCTGATTCAGGGCAGCGCGCAAGTAAAAGTTCTGCAACAATTTTTCTCGCTCTTTTAACTCTATCGGTATCTGTAAAAACAGATAGACCATTCAATGCAGGATACGAACAAGAAGCTTGAACAGTAGAATTTCTTCCCTCTTGATGAACTTCAACCAAGCATAACCTGCATGCACCATAGGGCATCAGCGCTTTATGATGACATAACTTGGGTACACTAAGTCCCACACTTTCAATAGATTCAAGAAGGGTTTTCCCTTCCGGGAATTCAAACCTATTTCCATTTATGGTTAACTGAATCACGCAGGGTCTCCTTGTTCAACTATATGCTCGAATACAAAATTGACCTCTGGATGAGAAGCTTTAAGAACCCGCATAGTTTTTTTTATATCACCGAGAGGTTTCATATCTATATTATTTTTATTAAAGCAAGCAATAATTTGAATTCCTTTTTCTGTCCGTCTTTCAATTTTCAAATTTCCGCCGGTTTCTTCAGCCGCTTGTGAAAGGAATGCAAGACCAAGCCCGATTTTCTTCCCTTCTTTTGTTGTAAAAAAAGGATCGTTGGCTTTTGACAAAATATCTTCGTTCATTCCTCTACCATCATCATCAATTTCTAAAATTAAAGTCTCATTCTTTTCTATAAGAAGTACTCGTATATTTTGTGCACCAGCATTTAGAGAATTTTCCGCTATGTCCAAAATATGAAGTGATAGATCTTCCATTGCTATATTTCAATTTTCCTTCCCTCTTCACCTCGTAGGGATTTTCTTATTTCAGCAAAAGTTAATTTCTCCATAGAAAAACTTGTATAGTTTTTGCCGATATCCTTAAGTGAGTGCGCATCCGAAAACGTTACAATCGGTAATGATCCGTCGCTAAATTTTCGAATCTGATTTTTATTAGATACTTCTAATGCATCAAGCACTAATCCTTCCGGTATAAATCCGAGCTGTGAAATTAAACTGAATCTTTCTCTATCAACATGAGATGCAATTGCAATTCCTCCTAATTCGTGGATGTAACTAATTATACTTTCTACCGAAAGTTCAGCAGCGCCGATCAATAATTTTTTATTGAAACCAAGCACCTCGTCGTTTTCGTTAACAATAACCTGGTCGCCAAAAATTTTTTCATCGTCCGTTTCGATTAGATTATCATAGATAATTTGCTGCATTGCATGAAGAGATTTTTCATTATCAAATAATGCAAGTACATGAACCTCTTCCTTTGATGTAACCTCGATTCCGCCGATAATATCTAAGTCCATATTTCGAGCAGATCTTTTTACACTAATAACATTCTCACATGAGTTGTGATCACAAATTCCAATTATATTTAGACCGTGCTTTTCTGATTCTTTAACAATATTTCTGGGAGTCATTTCAAGTTCTGCGCAATGAGAAAGACAAGTATGAATATGTAAGTCGGCTTTATATGTCTTCATCATTTTTACCGATACCTAATTCATACAGTTTACCCACAATCTGGAAAGCTCTCTCATCGGTGCTCAAAACAATTATTTTTTCCTCTTCAGCCTTTTTCAAAGAATCTTCCTCAAGTTTTCTTCCATTCACAATAATTATACCTGAAAGTTCTTTCGTACTCGCAACAGAAATTACATTTAGATGTGTCTGCAAAGTAATCCAGATATTTCCTTTCTTCGAATTTGCGAGTACATCGCTCAGCATATCGCTTACATAACCGCCGCTTACTTTTCTATCCAAAAAATCCCCACCCGATAAAACAGTGAGGTTTAATTCCTTGATAATTTCTGAGATTTTCATTTTTTCATATTCACTATAAATTCTAAACTTGTTCCTTTGCCGATTTTTGAATCTATCTTCATTTCATCAGTACAATTTTTTATGTTCGGAAGCCCCATACCGGCGCCAAAACCCATCTCTCTTACCCAGTCCGGTGCTGTTGAATACCCAGGAATCATTGCTTTTTCGACGTCAGGAATACCGGGTCCGGAATCAACCGCATTTACTTTAATTTTATCTTCTTCTACCCAAATTGTAATTTCTCCACCATCAGTAAATATGATGATATTCATTTCTGTTTCCATAGAGGCAATAACTATTCTCCGTGTAATCTCTGTAGCAATCCCAAGTCTTAATAAAGCATTCTTTAGTAAACTACTTTTCTCACCTGCTTTTTTAAATTCTTTTCCTTTAACATGATACTTAAGTATTACAGTTGTTTTATCTGATTTAATATCATGGAAAATATTTTCCATTCTATTTTTTTGAGTTTCTTCTTCATAATAGTCTTTCTCCAATCTTTTCAGGAGACATCTAATCACATCTCCTTTTGTGATTATTCCCACGAGTTTTTTCGTATCACGTTCCTTCACGGGAAATCTGCCAAATCTATGTTTCTCAAATTTTTTAAAAACATGAATTAACGGTTCATCACTGTAGATAAACTCTATATGAGTTGTCATATTGTTTTTTACTTGCTCATACTTTCTTCCTTTGATGATACATTTTATAAAATCCTCTACGCTTATTATCCCCATAAGATTACCTTCGCTAACTACGGGTAATCCTGAAATCCGTTTATCTCTAAGTTTCATCCATACATCAACCATTGTATCGCTGGGTGCTACTGTAATAACATCTTTTGTCATTGCCTCTTCAACTTTACATTCATAAGCAATTTCTTGAATTTTTGAAGTTCTCACTATATCAGACATTTTCCGAAATTCCTCTTAGCCCTTCTTTGTATAATTTACCACAGCTTTCAAATAATGGAAGTTGAGTACACATCAGAACAACTCCCCGTTCATTTGCAAGTTTAACAACATCATCATCTGGTCGTTTTCCTCTAACAAAACAGATCACTTTTATGTCAACCGCATCACTTGTATAAATTACTTGAGGATTTGTCAATCCCGTTAGAAGTAATACGCTACCACTGTCATGATTAATATGTGCCAAAATATGACTCATCAGGTCGCAGCCGCAGCCCATTTTTAAATTCATGTCTAATAATTCTTCACCGCAAATTACCTCAGCATTTATTATTTGTTTCACTTTATGAATATTCATGATTTTTTTTCCACTCTTTACATGAAATGATTTCAGAAAGCTGTACCAAGTTTTCCATATCAGAACCGGTAACTTTAATTATTGCTGAAATTTTCGGCGGGCAGACTTCCAGACATTGACCACATTTGTGACAGTTTTCCTGGTTTATTATATGTATAAATTTTGACTCTCCTGTGATGGCTTCTGTAGGACAGCTTTTAATGCAGAGCAAACAACCAACGCATTTGTTTGGGTCGATATAATATTGTATAAGATTTCTACAGACGAGCGCGGGACACTTTTTTTCTTTTATATGAGCTTCATATTCATCTTTAAAATATCTCAGGGTTGAAAGCACCGGGTTAGGGAGAGTTTGTCCTAATCCACACATCGAAGCATCTTTAATACTCTCTCCTAATTCAGTTAAAAAATCAATATCCCCTTCACGTCCTTCGCCATCCGAAATTCGAGTAAGTACTTCTAACAATGCTTCGCTGCCATCGCGGCATGAAGTACACTTACCACAAGATTCTTCATTTGTGAATTGAATAAAGAATTTAGATACATCCACTACACAAGTATCTTCATCCATAACAATCATACCGCCCGAACCCATCATTGAACCGGCTTTCTGTAAAGATTCATAGTCAATGGGAGAATCGAGCATAGATGAAGGTATGCACCCGCCGGAAGGACCGCCCGTCTGAACAGCTTTAAATTTTTTCCCTTTAGGAATACCACCGCCAATTTCGTAAACCACTTCTTTAAGTGTTATCCCCATTGGAACTTCAATAAGACCGGTATTATTTATTTTACCAACTAATGAAAATATTTTTGTTCCCTTAGAGGTTTCAGTGCCAATTTTTGAAAACCAATCTGCTCCTCTTGTAATAATTACAGGGACATTTGCCAGAGTTTCAACATTATTAATTACTGTGGGACAACCCCAAAGCCCAGTTTGAGCTGGAAATGGTGGACGCTGCCTGGGTTCCGGAATATTACCCTCGATAGAATGAATCAAAGATGTTTCCTCGCCACAGACGAAAGCGCCTGAACCTTCTCTAATTTCAATAGTAAAATCGAAATCCGATCCTAAAATATTCCTGCCTAAAAGTCCGTATTCTTCCGCTTGTTTAATAGCAATTCCCATTCTCTTAATAGCAAGCGGATACTCTGTTCTCACGTAAATAAATCCTTCATTTGAACCAATTGCGTATCCGGCTATACACATTCCTTCGATAACAGAATGTGGGTCAGATTCCAGAACACTTCTATCCATGTAGGCGCCGGGGTCTCCTTCATCGCAGTTTGCAATAAAGTATTTTGGTGTTTTTATCTGCTGACTTGCAATCTCCCACTTCTTTCCTGTTAGAAAGCCTGCCCCACCTCTTCCCCTTAATCCTGATTTTAAAATTTCTTCTCTAACATCTTTTGGAGACATTGAAGCAACAACTTTTTCAATAGCTAAGTAACCATCGCGGGCAATATAATCTTCGATCTTTTCAGGGTCTATGATTCCTTTGTTCCGTAATACAACTAACAACTGTTTTTTGAAAAAGGGTATATCGGAAAGCAGTGGAAAGGGTTCTTTTTCGTCGGGCGGCATGAACATCAATCTTTTTACAGGTCTGCCTTTAAGAAAATGTTCTTCAACAAGATAGTGAACATCCTTCTTCTCAAGCCAGCCATAGAAAATATTATCGGGTAAAACAACCATAAGCGGACCCTGTCCGCAGAATCCATTACAACCGGTTGCAACTAAACTAACCTCATCTTTCAAACCGAATGATTCGAGTTCTTTATTCAATTCTTCAATAATCTGGAAAGCGCCGCCGGCAAAACAGCCTGTTCCGGTGCAGACCATCAATTCAATTCGTCTCTTTTCAGCCATTACCCAACCCTCTCAGAACCAATACCTAATACAAATTCTTTGACCACATTTCCCGCCATTATGTGTTCGTTAAAAATCTTTTTTACTTTCTCTGAAGTGAGCTTGCGATATTTTACAGGTGGAGAACCTTTCATTTCGATTGTAGCTATCGGCTCTTCAGAACATAAACCCGCACAACCTGATGTTGTGAACATTATATCGGTTAATTTCCTTTGATCCGATTCATCTAAAAACGCGTTCATTATTTCTCTAGCTCCAGCGGCAATACCGCAAGTTCCCATATGAACGATTACTTTCCCCCGGAAATTTCCCTCACGCAGGTAAATACCTTTTCTAGTAGTCTCCCGCATTTTTTGTAATTCGTCAATTGTTAGCTTGGGCATACTGCAGCTCCTTGATCTTACTTTTTTCTATAATCTCCGGAATCTTTTTAGTCTGGAGTTTTCCATAAACATCATCACCAATAGTTGCTACGGGTGCCAGCCCGCAGCAGCCAATACATCTAACTGCTTTAAGTGTAAAAAGCATATCTTCGGTTGTTTCTCCCGCCTTAACATTTAATTTTTCACTGAACTGTTCGAGCAATATTCCGGATCCGCGTACATAGCAAGCAGTTCCCATACATACATTTATTGTGTGTTTGCCAATTGGTTTTAAACTGAATGAACTGTAGAACGTTGCGATACGTGTAATGTGTGAAAGAGAATATTTTGTTTCTTGCGAGATATATCTTAAAACATTTTCCGGAAAATAATTGTAAGCAGCGTTAACTTCTTGAAGGATCGGCATCAAAGGACCTTTTCTGTCCTGATGTTTTTTCAGAATTTCAGTTACTGTCTCTGCATATTTAGGTTGAAGTTTTATTTTTTCTTTTTCAACAATTTGAACACTATTTCTTGTTGGACAATTTGAAACGCAAGCACCGCAGCCGGTACATTTTTTCTCATCAACATACCTTGGCTTTTTATTTAATCTTACAGAAAAATTTCCGGGCTGTCCGGTAATACTTTCAACTTCGCTTAGAGTGATCTTCTCAATATCTTTATGCCTTCCAATTTCAACTAACCGTGGCGCCATAGTACACATAGCACAATCATTCGTTGGAAAAGTTTTATCTAGTTGAGCCATTACTCCGCCGATAGAAGGTTTATTATCAACCAGATAAACTTTAATTCCCGATTCTGCAAGATCGAGCGCCGCTTGCATGCCGCCAATTCCGCCGCCGACTACTAATGCAGAACCGATCTTTCCGTTAGATTTATTATCATCAAACATTTTCTAAAACTGGCTCCTTATTTATTTCCACTTGTGCTGCTTTTTCTTTAACTGTCTGAAAGTAAATTGCCAGAGGGCGATAAATCATGTGGCTCCACTTACCAAACGGAATTTCAATTATCAACATCGGAACGGCTATGGCTAAATGAATTGCGTATGTAAAGTGAGTTGTAAGCTCCAATCCCAAATATCTAAATGTATGAACTGCGAGTCCGCTAACTGCAGTAAGCAACAGCGTAATCGGGAATATCAGATCATTTGCGTTGGAGAATTTGTGTATTGCTTCACGTTTTTTAATTCGGCTTATCAATATCTCTACGGTGGTATAGATTAAAGCTCCCGCTGAAAAATAACCAAGCCATCTCTGAGGATGGTAAAGGGGATAGATATTATCGGTCTGAAACCATTCAAGAAAGAAAAATTTAATACAGACCATCAGCCCGCAGCCAGCGGCAAGAATCAAGTGTTTTATCCAGCGGTTTCTAACAGCACAATCTCTGAACCGTTTTTGAGTAACAGCATGTAATAAAAAAGTTTTAGCTTCGGTTAAATATAAATGGAAAGGTATCTTGAGTTTATCACCGCTCCTCATAGTAAACCAATACATCCGAACAGAATTGGACAGTAAGAAAAAGATTGGAATTAGAAAAACAATAGTTGTAAATGTTTTTATTAAACCGAACATATGTTCCATTCCCATCGGCTGTGAAATAAACACATCATATTCAAGTTTTGCTATATATAAGTGGTAATACACAACCAGAAGTAAAACAATTATTCCAAAGAATAAGAGTGATCCAATTTCCCAAAATTTTGATTTATAAATTTTTGCGGAAAGACCCGTCCAATCATATTGTGCAGTTAGATAACGGCGGAGAGTCATCATCGCTTCTCCGGGTTCAGTTTGTCGCGGGCATGTTGTAGAACAATCACCACAGTAGTAACACAACCAAGGTTCTAATCTGCTTTTTATTTGTTCCTTTAAACCAATCAAAGTATATCGAATTGTTTTGCGCGGGAATGAATTTGTATCATTTGTTAGATCACATGAAACAGTGCAGCTGCCGCACTGAAGACAAGCATTTGTATCGAACTTGCCATACTTACGAACTTCAGACAATAAGTTAGGATCAGTTCTATATTTCATAGTGAACCTGCCAATTCATTTAATATTAGATTAATAATAGTGGAGAGGAGAGTACGTAGAAAAGCCCTTTTGTAAGTAAAGTACTTGACAATTATAGTCGCCATAAAAAGATTACGTGATTATAAATCTATATTAGTTTAACTATTATCTAGTAAAAACTATATTGTAATCATTGACAAAATACTGCCTGTAGGGAACAATTGGAATTTCTTGGTTTTAAGATGCACGAAAAAAAAACAACAGTCAAATTATTTTTAATAGAGTTTATAAATTCAACAAATCCTTGGCAGTTGTTCGCCTGTTATCATTTCAACTACACGTGTGCTGCCGATTATTGTTTTCATAACTACAGTGCCCGGGTGTTCTTTGACAACTTTTCCAATTACTATAGATTCTTTTCCGAATTGGTGGGCCCTCATGACTGATAAAATTTTTTTTTCATCTTCCTTTGCAGCAAAAATAATTACTTTTCCTTCGTTTGCAATGTAGAGAGGATCAAAACCAAGAATTTCACACGCGCCTTTAACTTCTTCTTTAATTGGAATTTTTGCTTCATCAATTTCAATTCCCATTTGCGCTGTCATCGCAATTTCCTTTAACGTGCTGGCTACACCGCCGCGAGTCGGATCGCGCATTACATGAACATTTTTTGATGCACTGAGAACAGATCGGATTAAATCGTTCAATGGTGCTGTATCACTTATTATTTCTGTTTCAAATGCCAGTCTCTCTCGTGCAGACATAATTGCTATTCCATGATCTGCTATGCTTCCGTTAATAATTATTACATCGCCTTCTCTGCAATTCTTTGGTGAGATGTCAATTCCTTCTTCAACTATTCCGATCCCTGAAGTATTAATAAAAATTTTATCACCCTTTCCACGTTCAACAACTTTTGTATCACCCGTTACAATTAAAACTCCGGCTTTCTTTGCTGCTTCTTTCATTGATAAGACAATTTTCCACAAATTATCAATTGGCAATCCTTCTTCAATAATGAATGCGGTGGTGATGTAAAGCGGTTTTGCACCTGAGACTGCTAAATCATTAATTGTTCCGTTCACCGCAAGTTCTCCAATATCCCCTCCGGGAAAAAAGATTGGTTGAATTACGTATGAATCTGTAGTGAAAGCAAATTTGTTTTTACCAACTGTAAATATTGCGCTATCGTGCTGTGCATTTAGTAATTCGTTGTCAAATTGAGGAAGAAACATTTTAGAAATAAGCTGATGGGATAGACTGCCGCCTCCGCCGTGAGCAAGTAATATTTTGTCATATTCGCTTTTGGGAATTGGACAAATGAAGCCGGCTGTTAAATTTATTTTTATTTCTTCATTCATTGATTCAAACACGTATTTCAGAATTCGCGTTCAGTGATTTATTTTTCCCATAATGAAAATATGCTGCGCATGCACCTTCAGTAGAAACCATCGGTGCGCCAAGAGGAATTTCCGGTTTACACAAAACTCCAAACGCAGAACACTCGTTCGGCTTTTTTGTTCCTTTCAAAACTTCACCTGCAATACAGAGAGGCGATTCGTTTTGTTCAATAGTTCCAACATCAAAAATCTTTTCGGAATCAAAATCTTGAAAACTTTTTTTCAAAGCATAACCGCTCTTAGGAATCGTTCCAATGCCGCGCCACTTCCGGTCAATCGTATCAAATACGGTATCAAGAACTTTCTTTGCAGATTGATTGCCGCTCTTTGTAACAACCCGGTTATATTGATTTTCAACTTCAAATCTTCCTTCTTCAAGTTGTTTTACAGACATCAGAATTCCTTGAAGGATATCAACCGGTTCAAATCCGGTAACTACAATTGGTGTGCGATATTTTTCTGCGAGTGGAATGTATTGTTCGTAACCCATAACAGTGCAAACGTGTCCCGCTGCAAGAAATCCTTGAATCATACAATCTTCTGAAGACAACAGCGCTTCAATTGCCGGTGGAACGAGAACGTGCGAACAAAGAATAGAAAAATTTTTCAATCCTCTCCGCTTGGCTTCAACAACAGAGATAGCGTTAACCGGCGCAGTAGTTTCAAAACCAACTGCAAAGAAGACAACTTTTTTATCTTTATTTTCTTCGGCAATTTTAACGGCATCAAGCGGAGAGTAAACCATCCGCACATCGCTGCCGTTTGCTTTCATACTCAGTAGATCATCTTTCGATCCGGGCACACGCAGCATATCTCCGAATGAAGTAAAAATAACACCGCTGCGAGATGCAATCGCAATAGCTTTATCAATTTGTTCGAGCGGCGTTACACAGACAGGGCAGCCGGGACCATGAAGAAGCGTAATTTGTTTCGGGAGAAGTTCTTCAATTCCATATTTAAGAATTGTGTGAGTTTGTCCGCCGCAAATTTCCATTATCGACCAGGGACGCGTAACGATCTCTTCAATCTGTTTTGATAATACCTTGACTGATTTTATATCTCTGTATTCATCAACAAATTTCATTCAGTCCGCCGGTTTAATTTCGAGTAAGATTAATTTTCCTTCGAATCCTCTTTGTCGAGCAAATCGCCCATTTCATTAAGAATTCGAATTGTTTCTTCGGCTTCTTCGGTTGCTATCTTGTTCAGGGCAAATCCTGCGTGAACAATTACATAATCTCCTATCGTTACATCATCGAGCCATTGAATGCATGCTTCTTTTATAATCCCTCCAAAATTTATTTTGGCCATTCTGAGTTCAGAATTGGAATTGTCGATCGAAATGATTTTACCGGGGACTGCAAGACACATATTATCTCCCAAGAAATATTTGGTAATAATATCGGATTTTAATTCCAACATAGCAACAAACTAATTTTAGATTGTAACAGCCCTTAATATCTTTTCTTCAGAAATTTTGTTTGTAATGAGAAGAAATGATAGATTCGCAGTAAAATTTTTAGAAGCAGAGATGAAAAACATTCAAGCGCAGAAGGAAAACCTTCTTAAAAATTTACTCAACACAACGGTTCTTGTTGCTTCACTTGGTTACTTTGTTGATATCTACGATTTAATCCTTTTCGGAATTGTGCGCGTCCCGAGTTTAACTTCACTCGGCATTAAGGGAGATCAATTAATAAAAATTGGAATGCTGCTTCTAAATATGCAGATGACCGGAATGCTGATTGGAGGAATAATTTTCGGAATATGGGGAGATAAAAAAGGACGACTTTCAGTTTTATTCGGATCAATTTTTATCTACTCAATCGCAAACCTGTTGAATGCTTTTGTTTCTTCGGTTGAGATGTATGCCGTGCTTCGATTCATAGCCGGAGTTGGCCTTGCCGGCGAACTTGGCGCAGCCGTTACTTTAGTTAGCGAAGTAATGACTAAAGAATCACGCGGATACGGTACTACTATTGTTGCAACTATCGGAGTTAGCGGTGCAATCTTTGCCGCAATAATCGGTGATCTTTTCAATTGGCAAACTGCATTCATCATTGGCGGCGTGCTTGGTTTAATTCTTCTAATCGCTCGTGTAAAAATGTTTGAATCGGGAATGTACAAGTCATTGCATGGATCGAACGTTCACAAGGGAGATTTTCTAAAATTATTTACATCCAAGGAACGGTTTCTTCGTTATATGTATTGCATTTTAATTGGTTTACCAATATGGTTCGTGGTAGGAATATTAATAACCTTCTCACCCGAATTCGGTAAAGTACTTGGAGTTAGCGAACCAATAAAAGCAGGGAACTCTATTTTATTTACATACACAGGTTTGATCTTCGGAGATTTCGCCAGCGGGTTCCTAAGCCAAATTATTAAAAGCAGAAAAAGAGTGGTGATGATTTTCATCGTACTCACTTCCCTATCTATTTTTGTTTATCTTTTTTCGCACGGTTTATCACTAACTATGTTTTATGGATTATGTGTGTTGCTGGGATTTTCAATCGGATATTGGGCAGTATTCGTTACGTCCGCTTCGGAACAATTTGGAACCAATTTGAGGTCCACCGTTACAACAACCGTCCCGAATTTTATAAGAGGTTCGGTTGTTCCAATTACGTTAGCATTTTCTTTTTTAAGATCTTCCATGGGGATGATCTACGCAGCGCTGGCAGTTGGAGTTGTCTCG
>JAJYXU010000042.1 GCA_021801605.1 Bacteroidota bacterium | reverse complement strand
GTATTGATACTAATATTGTTAGAGAGGAGGATAGACTATGAAGTTGGTTGATTCTTCTGGTTGGTTAGAATATTTAGCGGATGGCAAAAACGCAAAATTCTTTGCCCCGATAATTGAAGATACTGACGAGTTGATTGTATCTGTCATTAATATCTACGAAGTATATAAGAAGGTATTAGTAGAAAAGGATGAAAACACAGCTATACAAGTTGTAGGTTTAATGCAACAAGCTAAAGTTGTTGATGTAACTACTTCGATAGCTATTCAAGCAGCAAAATTTAGCTATGAGTTTAAAATACCGATGGCTGATAGTATAATTTACACAACTGCCAGAATGAGTGATTCCATTGTATGGACACAAGATATTGATTTCAAGAATTTGGATGGAGTAAGATATAATAAAAAGAATTAGTGCATTACTTAAAAGAAATACGGTATAACCCGCCGCTGCTAATGAACCAGCATGTAGCATAGCCGGATTCATTCAAGTTGCGGAGTTAAAACATAACCGTAATTTTTAGCTTGGCGTTGTAATGATTTAAGCCGTTGTTCTTTGATTTTTTGTTCGTACTGTTGAATACCAAGTTCTACATATTCCACACCTTTGGTCATAACATTATAATAGCAGACAGCAAGTTTTCTGGCAGCTGCCTTCATAGCCGTAAGTTTACCTTTTTTTGATTGTATCCTTCGGTAAAAAGCACCTATAGCATTATGTTTGCTTAAGACTAAAGTTTGAGCTGCCATTCTGAATACTTGCCCGGCGTTGGAAGAGTTGCGAATTTTACGTTTCTTAAAAGAAGTTCCGGATTGATGAGTATTGGGAGCCAACCCTAACCATGAAGTAAAGTATTTTTCTGTTTTCCACGGCTCCATATTTGTCCCAACTTCAGCAATTACTTGTAGTAATGTTGAATCAGTTAATCCCGTGATTTGTGAAGGATCGTTACCGTTAGTCATCTTCATTAAGTTAAGATGAAGATTGTTAATCATCGGTTTGTTATGACGAATTTGTTTTGGTTTCTTCATATCTGTTGGTGTTGGTTTGTCTTTGTTGATTTCATCGAGCAGATTTTCAATTTCTTTATCGCACTCGATGGTTTTTTGCTGATAAAATTCATAGGCATCAATAGCTTGTCTTAAAGCAAAGAGGTGTTCGTGCCGATAGTTGCCTTGCAGAGAAAGAATAACAGATTGCCGTTTGTGTTTAATAATCTGTTGGTCGCAAAGTTCGACGAGTTTTTCCGGGTCATGTTCTCCGTTAAGAATGGCTTTAATAATCCGTAATCCGCTTGCACCGTTAATTTGAGAGATGACGAAATGGAGTTTGATATTCATAAGGTTCAAAGCTTTTTGAGCGCGTCGAATATGATCGCTTGCGAGACGAATGTTTGTTTTACGCAAACGGACATAGGAACGGAGTATTCGTGTTTGCTCATCGGGAATAAAAGAAGCACGAAGAAGACCATAGGAATGAAGCTGTTGTATCGACTGACAATCGGAAACATCGGTCTTACGACCTGGTACATTCTTAACCATGGTGCTTTTAACCAGGCAGACATTTATTCCGGCTTGCTCGAGCATATCGAAAAGAGTAACCCAATAAACGCCTGTGGACTCCATGGCAACAGTTTTGATGTTTTGGCTTTTGAGGTATTCAACAGCGGATTTGAAATTTGAAGTGAAAGTGCCGAAAGATTTGACTTCCCCATCGGGGACGGCTGTAAAAATCTCACGGCTGCCGACGTCAATACCTGCGGCATTTTCATTAAGGACTTTTAGTTTTTGTTTTGCCATCATTACTCCGTAATAATTGATAGAATAAACTAAGTTTAGTAAGCCCGGTGAATTGTTGAAAATATAAGTTGCTAAACGGGGTTCCGGCAAAGCCGGACCGCCAATAAGTAAAACATTATTCACCGGAACAATACTCAACAACGGGCAAACAAGCACCAGTCGGCGTGTCTGTTACTTCTGCTTACTAAACCGTATGCGAAGTTCATTAAATAAGTTAATAATGGCAAAGACATTATTGTGGACTCAACACGGACAGCGTTTTTCAAAGCGGCTTTGTTCTAATTATTAAGGTTAGTTTTCAAAGTCGAATCACTTGTTCAAGTTTACTCTGCTGAATAAATTATTCTAAAATAAATTCATAGTTGTTGTTAATTGGCATTGCAGTTCTGGGCTGCCGGTTAGCGGCAACGTCGTTAGGTTGTTGAATATGGTTACAAAAATTATACGGATAGTCTTTTCGATAGTTATACTTTTATTAATTGCTTGTTCTGATTCTAATATCATTGAACCAGAGAAAGAAAAAATAATTTATCCTATTGTGAGAGCAACTTCTGATGGCAGTGTCTGGAATATAAGATCTTCATTACCAACTTTAATCGAAAAACATAGTATCCGGTTGACAGACATTTCTTGCGATAAAGAAAGTAATATTTATGTTTCCACTTCTGGAGGAGGCATTTATAAAATAAATAAAAATGATAACTCAATTAGACAAATCACGGCTGGTCTAATCCCAACAACAATTGCATATTTTACATTATATTATACCGGCGCTGTTCTATATAATGAAAACCGAATCATTACTGGGTCAACAGACTTACAAAAAAAAAGGAGGTATTTATACACTTGATGATGATACATTTCAAAGTAAAGTGGCATGGAATAAATATTCAAACGTTGTTTCTATTTACAAAAATCCAAATGGTGAAATATTTGCTGGTTGTTACTATGACATATTGAAATCCAAGGACAGCGGAAATTCGTGGGTAAGTTTGACTGAAAACGCAGAAGATGGTTTTGCATACTTCTATTCATTTAGCTTCGATAAATATGGTAATATTTATGGAGCGACTAGACGGGGTGTTTATTATTCTGTTTCTTCGAAAAATCAATTCAAAAGTATTGGCTTAACCACCGAGACAATTCTTGGAATAGACATTAATAGTCAAGAGTGGATTTATGTCTCGACTGAAAGTGGTAAAATGTATATATCAAAAGATCATGGTTCAAGTTGGCAACAATTGAATAATTATCCATTAAAACAAGCCCATTGTCTATATATTAATAAAAATGGTATAATAATTGCGGGCACTGAAGATGGAATCTATCGTTCCAAAGATAACGGAGTTAATTGGGAATTTGTAGGGTTAAAAAATAAATATGTATTAAGAATAATTGCAGATACGAATGGTAATTTAATTGCTGGAACGTATATGAACGAGATTTACTATAGTTCAAAATAGAAACAACCTAACCTCTTTAATAAGTAAAAAGTCAATAAGATAAATATATTCTTGACCGATCCGTAAAGACGGATGAAGTAAAGTGTTCCTTGAAAAACTGAGTATCGATCAACTTCGACAATAATTCGATGCCGATAATATCTATGAGATCAATGACCACGACAAAAAGACGCCGGACAGGTAAATAAAAAGTAATTGCAACTATTCGGCATTGCTGTTTTGGGCTGCCGGTGAGCGACAACGTCGTTATGGCAATAAATGTTATAAAGAAATATGAAAAGATTTTATAAGAAAATGTTGATTTTTCTTTTTCTCTTTCTACTTGTTAGTTGCACGGAAGAAAATTTAACTGAGAGTCTTTTTAGCCAATATAATGGCACCTGGCTATGGTTGAAAACGGAAGGTGGTCTATTCCCTAGGGTATTCACTCCAGAAAATGGTGTTACGATTAAAGTTGTTTTTGATAATCTGAATAACTTCAAAATATATCGTAATGACTCTCTAAAAGTGTTAGCTAATTATAAGATTGAAAAATCAGAGTATGATCGTGATAAAATTACTTATTCCAATATCACAACTTATAACTACCATTATACTACCGTTGCTGATTATGCCAAAATTTATTCCGACACATTAGAAATATGGGATGGTAGTTTTGATGGTTATTTCAGTTTTTACAAAAAGATTAATTAGTTCATTTGATAAATCGAGAACTCTCAAAGAGCTTAGAAGAAGAAATTATTCATGATGTGCCATATAACCGGCAAATCAAACTGGCATTGTTGTATCGGGTGGCTGCTTAAAAACAACGCTGTTATGTTGAACGAAAAAATAAATTATGAGAGTTTACTTCAAAATATTTGTTTTTGTTTTATTCTTTGTGTCGTATGCAGTTCAATCCCAGACAAATAGAATTAGCATTGGTGGCTTCTTCGGTAGCGGTCTATCTGTCAATGCAAATTATAGTTATGAGATCAATAATTCTTTTTTTTTAAGACCTAATGTGAGTGCATTAATCACAAAAGACGGTAAAGAATTGTTCTCTTTTATGACTTATGAAATTGATTTGGGTTATTATTTTCTCAATAACCCTCATAATAAAATCTACATCACTCTAAGCGGGTCATACAATCCATTCATTTCTCAAACTCACGAAGGTAATGCTGCATTTATTTCGGGCACACATCCACCATATTATTTTTTTGGAAAATCAAGAGAAGACTGTTACGGCATCTCCTGGAAAATTGGCGGTATTGGAATTGCAAGTAGTTGGTTTAGCCTAGGATTGGAAGCGAAATATTTGATGTTGTTCCCAAAGGTTAAATATAATTATAGTCCTACGGAATACTCGATAATTAAAGACGATGAAAAAATAAAAATGATATTACTTGGTGTAGTGATTGGTTTTTCTTTTTAGGAATTCAACCTAACCTCTTTAATCCGTCAAAGATTGGCGGGTAGATAAGTAAAACATTACCAAATAAAGTCACATCTCAATTTCAAAACTTAACATATCTTTAACAGATTATTAATCTTCAGATAACATTCGCATTCTATATTGCAGTCAAAAACAAAGGAGTTACTCATATGGAGATTAAGCTCGGAGACAAATTTAAATACTTATTCCCGGATCCCAATAATCTGGAAAAATCTGTTTTTGTTGGCACTGTTGACTTTGTGGGGGAATCTTTTGTGACTCTCCGAAGTGAGCAGAATACTGTTCTTAAAGTATCGTTTAAGAATTTTCATCTCCTGGAAAATTGTGATTTTCTTAAAAGTAATTTATACACCGGAAGTGAGAATTATTTTGGTTGATAGATTTGAGATATTATTTCAAATCCTATACCCAACGGCACATACTATGGTTTTATTTCATACCACGCCTGTTTTCATCTCTTCTAATATCCAACCGGGGCAAATGAAGAATTAACAAATTCTTAACACTGAGATAACATACAGTTAATATTAAATGCTAATCTTTGGTTAAAAGAAAACGAGGTATTTATGTTTGGTCTTTGGTTTTCAATTGTTGGGCTTATCTTTGGAACTTTATGTTCTTTTAAAGCGAAAGAAAAAAACAGGTGTCAGAAGGATTGGTTTACACTAGGTTTTATATTTTCTATTGCAGCTCTCGGTATTCTTTATTTATTGCCGGATGGTGGTGCCGAGCACACTGATACAGATTATTCAAATGCCGAAGATGATATTACTTTGTCCGTGACAACTCATTAAAGGAAGAGGTAGTAAAATGTCAAGTATCAATTATGATATCGCGCTCTACAGCTCTCCATTATTTGAAGACCTAGTTAGTGAATTCTACAGAATCAGCAGATATAAAAGAAATATTTATCGGAAGATCAGAAATGAAGAGGAGTATAACAAAAAATTATCATGGGAAGAGCGGACAATTCTAAAAGATCTTTCGGAAAAAGAAAATAAGATTATTCTGGAAATTCTTATGAATAAGAATTGGCTTAATCTTCCTATACATACTGTAGAGTTCTTCCAATCAAAATTTGGGGATAAATATAGCCCGCCAATTGCAGACGGTTATGAAAAATATGAGAACAATATCTCTGAGAAATAAGCGTTATTGTTTATAACCAATCCTATATTCTACTTTTATGAAAAAAATAGATTTAGAGCAAATAATTTTAAAGAACACCAATAATAGATTCCTACAAATACCGCAAGTCTTTCGTGAAATAATTTTATTCTTTCTAAAGAAAATTCTTTACATCAATCAAATAAACAGTTTCATAAATGAACATGATCATTATGGTCCAAAACAATTTATTAATGAATTGTTCGACCACCTTAATTTTTCTTTCTTAATATCGAATAGTGATATTCAGAAAATCCCTTCGGAGGGGAAATTAATTTGTGTTGCAAATCATCCGATTGGAAGTCTTGATAGTCTTTCTTTACTTAAAGCCGTTTTGGAAATCAGGAGTGATGTAAAAATAGTTGCCAATGAAATTCTTGTTAATATAGACAATCTGAAGCCGCATTTACTCCCTTTTAGATTGGATTCAAAACAGATGCAGCGTGATAATATTTCTTCAATCCATGAAGCATTGAATAAGGATTTTGCATTAATATTTTTCCCTGC
This sequence comes from Bacteroidota bacterium, assembly GCA_021801605.1. Lineage (GTDB taxonomy): Bacteria > Bacteroidota > Ignavibacteria > Ignavibacteriales > Melioribacteraceae > Fen-1258. Next base: position 5,118 of record JAJYXU010000042.1, on the reverse strand, counting down.
AGCCGAAGTATCACGGTTAAAGTGGTGCAGAATTACTGATTCCAAATGGCATAAAGGTGCCATCTTTTTTGCAAAGCAGCACAATGTTCCAATCTTACCGGTATTCATTGGGGCAAGAAATTCTTTGCTTTTTTATTTCGCATCATTATTAAATAAAAAATTATCAACTTTATTATTAGCTCATGAATTATTCAATAAAAAGAACAAAACGATTCATATCAAAATTGGAGATGTAATACCTGCGAAAGCATTTAGCTCTTCATATATCAATGACATATATCAAGCAAAGCTTCTTAAAAAGCACGTCTATCAGATAGGTAACAACAGAAAAGTTATCTACACGACTGAAAAAAATGTGATTCATCCGATAGAAAGAAAAATAATTAAGGGTGAGCTTAATAATGCAACTCTGCTCGGTTTCACAAAAGATGGAATGAAAATATTTCTTACGACAAAACATGAATCACCACAAATAGTAAATGAGATTGCGAGATTGCGTGAATTAACTTTCCGAAAGGTGGGTGAAGGTACTGGCAAGAGGATGGACCTAGATAAATTTGATAATTACTACTCTCACTTAGTTGTATGGAATGAACATGAATTAGATATCGTAGGAGCATACCGTCTTGGAATTGGAAATTCTATTTTAGAAAAATATGGTAAAGATGGTTTTTATACTTCAACTCTTTTTGATTACAGTGCCGATTTCATAAATAATTATTTGCCCAATTCAATTGAACTTGGCAGAAGTTTTGTCCAAAAACAATATTGGAATACTAACGCACTGAATTACTTATGGCAAGGGATCGGAGCTTTCTTATCAAATTATCCATCTGTAAAATATCTGTTTGGAGGCGTGAGCATTAGTAACAATTACACCGAATATGTTAAAGAATTGATTACGTTCTATTTTGAAAAATGGTACTCCGATGATTCGAAGTTAGTAAGTTCAAAAAGAAAATTTATAATAACAAAAACAAACCAGAATGAGTACAAAGAGTTATTCACCTCCACTACGGCTAAAGAAGATTATAAAATTCTTAAAAAGATAATTAAACCACTCGGTTTCTCTATCCCGATACTGTATAAACATTATGCAGATCTATGCGAGGAAAAAGGAGTAAAGTTTTTAGATTTTGGTGTTGACCCGGATTTTGAGAACTGCATTGATGGATTGATTTTGGTAGATGTCAGCTTAATTAAAGAAGAGAAAAGAGAGAAGTTTATCAAATCAAATTTCCAAACTGATTTGAAAGAATCTGCATAAAAGAGTTGTCCTTCCTCAATTCTAATCCCTTCCGGAATAAATTCGATAGTTAAAATTTAACATTACACTTCTCTTTGAAAAAAGGTTATGCAGTTATAGCCAATACTTCATCCAAAATGTTTAATAATTGACTTTTTTCAAATGGTTTTGCAATGTAAGCAGTAAAACCACAATTTAAAAAATTCTGTTCGTCGGCACCAATTGCGTATCCGGTAATAGCAACCACGGGCGTTGATCGGTAATGACCAAATTTTCGAATTTCATTAAGGGCATCAATACCATTCATTCCGTCACCTAAATTTATATCCATTAAAACGGCATCATATTTTTTTTCCTTAATTAATTTTAAGGCAGTATTGGCTTCTGATGCATGGTCAACATTATAGCTGTCTTTTAAAAATATTTTTGTTAGCATTGAATTCAGTTCATTGTCTTCCACTAATAAGACATCTGGAATTTGCTTATCTGTTAAAATTGGTATTGTTTGTTGTTCAACTTCAGAATCTAAAAATACGGTTTCATAAACCGATTCTGAGAATGTTGGAAATCGAAGTATAAAAGTACTTCCTTTATATTTTTCACTCTGCACCAAAACAGTGCCGCTCATCAATTCGGTCATTCGTTTTACTAATGAAAGTCCAAGACCCATTCCTTCGTGAGATCTCCCTAAACCCTCACTTTCTTGCTTGAACTCTTTAAATATTGTCTTGAGATTATTTTTTGAAATTCCAATTCCGGTGTCAATCAATTTGATGACTACATATGATTTAGTCCCCTCCACTTCATTTTCAACAACAATTTTAACTCCACCGGTTTTGGTGAATTTTATTGCATTGTCAATCAAATTAGCCATTATCTGGTTAAACAATGATGAATCTAAGTGAAGGGATATGTCTGGCACGTTGATTTCAATTTCGAAAGAAAGTCCTTTTATTTCTGCTTCAGGTTGGAATCTCTTTAGTAGTTGATAAAGAGTAACTTTCAAATCCAATTTGGTATTGTATATCTCAGTTTTTTCCCCTTCAAGACGGGATAATTCTATAATCGAATTTAAAGTATGCAGCAGTCTCTTGCCGCTGCTTCTAATGCTCTGGGCAAACTGAAGATGTTCTGGATTGTCAAGTTCTTCCTCTAATAATTCAGCCAAACCCAATATCCCGGTTAATGGTGTCCTAACTTCGTGACTCATGTTAGCGAGCAAAGTTGCCTTCAATTTGCTCGATTCTTCTGACTCGTATTTAGCTCTTAAAAGTTCATCTTCTTTTTTCTTTCTTTCAGTTAAATCATGCGATACAATCAAAACGAAAACACATTTGCTTTCTTTATTTAAAATCGGAATTAACGAAACTTTAAAGTAGCGATTTTCATTTTGGATGAGTAGGTCCACCTCAGTATTTAATGGTCTTTTATTTTTTACCAATAATCGAAGTGAACTGACCAATACACTAAGAATACTTGCGGGAAACACGTCTTCTATTTTTTTCCCGATGCATTTTTCTTTTGTAAGCCCGCTATTCTTGGTAAATGTTTGATTGACTGATAGGATACTAAAATTTTTTTCATCATCAACATTAATCAAAGCCATTGCATCTGAAGTATTTTCATAAATCATGGATAGAATTTTCCCGCTATCGCCGATATTTTCTTCCAAGATTGAATGTTCCATATTCTTGAACAAGAGGTATGCTTCAATATTATTATTTTGGAGACATAGAGAGGAAACTTTTTGTTTGGTGCCATCATTTCTTGTAATTGTAATCATTCTGTTCTGTAGATTAGAAAAATTGTTACGATTATGAAATTGAATTATCTTTTCATAATCCAATGAATTCAACTCCATATTTGAATAGCCAAATAATTTTATTGCACATTGATTAAAACTAATATTACCATTACTTATAAATATAATTGGAGTATTATATGAATCGAACATGCTTACTACAGATGGGTCAGTCATAAATTCTTCCCTTTTGTTTTATATTATCTAACGAAAACAGTATTAGACTTAATCAGTTGTCAGTACCATTGCATGGTATAATTACTGTGAATCTACTTCCTTTACCTAATTCGCTTTTCACTGTAATTTCTCCATTATGATTATCTATTATCCTTTTTACTATAAATAAACCGAGTCCGGTAGAAGATTCATTATTTGTTGGTCTGGCACTTAGTTTTTGATACTTCCTAAATATTTTTGACAAATCATCTTTTGATAACCCTAACCCTTCATCCTCAACTTCTATTACGGCAGTTGAATCAATCTTGTCTATACTTACTTTGATATTTTTTTTATGCGGTGAATATTTAATTGCGTTCGAAACTAAATTTTCGATTACTTCTTTTAGCTTCTGTTTATCTGCATTAATAACTAATTGTTCTATGTTTTTGTTGAATTCAAAACTCTGTTTTTTTAGCTCAAAAGAATTTTTAAATGAAAGCAAAATAGATCTACTCAGCTCGATCAGATCGAAATCACTTTTACTAATTTCAAATTCAGTTGCATCATTTACCGCTGATTTCAGCAATTCGGAAAATAGTTCGTTCATACTCCGTGCTTCTGAATTAATATAGTCTGCGTAGGTTTTCAACTCAATATTAGTTTCGGACATTTCTCCGATAACCTGGGAAAAGCCCATTATGGCATTTAATGGATTTCTAAGATCGTGTGCTGCAACTCCTAGTATTTCTTTCTTAAATTCGTTGGCTTCTTTTAAAGAATTGAGCGTTAGCATATGAACTTGCGTCTGTGCTAATAAAAGTTCGTAGAAATCGAGTAGTTTCAATTTTTTGTATTCATCTTCAACAATAATTGGATCTTGTCTATATGTTTCATGTCTTCGCAAAGCCTGATCTGCCCCTACCAAGACGGACTCGTTAGCGGACAGACAGATTGAATGGTCTTCGTTATTATCTTGGAAAAACGATTCTACAGATCTTTTTGAAAACAATTCATGCATAAATTCATGACTCATTCTTTCAAAGAATCTTATTTTGGATAGCATTTGGAAATATTTTCCATCTTTATATACTATAACACCTGGTATCGAATCATTCTTCTCGAATAATCTAAAAACTTCCTTTAATGGTTCGGCTGCATTTATTCCGGAATCAATCAATCGAAGATCTTTCAACTTGGCGTCTATGTTTATTGCTGCTTTCATTTATCTCCATTAAACCCAGATATCTGGCTATCAATTATATCTATTACGTATTAACTCAGTATTAAGTCAAAGCTAATTAATTGTTAACTTATCCATCATAGAGTGGAGCTAGTAATTAGAAGTTATCTTAAGGGCGGTTCTAAAAATATCAAAATTCTCTGCATTAAATATTTACAATCGATAATTTTTGAATTCTCTTAAATGATTATCGGTTTGTATTTAAGGGTAGTTCTAAAAACTATCTTTTGTAAAAATTTAACGCGAAGAACGCAAAGAATACGCAAAGTCCGCAGAGGATATTGAAGTTATTGGAACTACCCTTAAGTTCTTTTTGGAGTTATGATCTAAATCTCAAAGGGTAAGCTATGCAAATGCAATTATGTGCAGTGATTTTTGTATTAATCTAGATTAATCGACCTAGTCTAATCTCTTTCAGCTCAAAAGTGATTGTGCCGTAGCCCAACAGATATCTCACAATTCCCATCAATCCACCGCCACCAATTACGATTTCCGCTTTTACCAATCTAATTTTTTCTGCGTACCATTCCGTTACAATGTTCCTTGAAGAATTGGAAGAGTTCTCAATTGTTATTTCAATTTTTAAAAAAATCCCCTCCTGATAAGAGAGGGGATTCGGGGAGGTTGTGTATTTGCCCTTTCTTAGTTTGGCATCGAGCAAAATTTTCATAA
>JAJYXU010000023.1 GCA_021801605.1 Bacteroidota bacterium | reverse complement strand
AATTTCACTACTAAGTGAAGCTGCCGAGATAACCGGAAAGGGAAATCTTGATCACCGGGTAAAAATAATTACACACGATGAAGTTGGCGGACTTGGCGAGACATTTAATAAAATGCTTGATGAACTTGTACTGAATAAAAAAAACGAAAAAGAATATTCGGAATTTATTACTCTCATTAATCAAAATCCGACTATGAAAGAAATATCCGATGCGGCACTTTTAAAAATTATAAAGACTACGGGTTTGACTTTTGGTGTTTTATATATTGTCGAAAATAAGTCGCTTAGGTTAATTTCATCTTTCGGTATGAGCAAAAATATTATTGAGTTGACACAAAACGCCGATCTTTATAGTAATGCGATAGATAATAGAGAGAAAGTTGAATTTCATTTTCATGATAACTTTCCCGAAATAAAAACCGGCATTGCCACAATCAAAATAAAATATTTAACCATTTATCCTATCGTTTATAATAAGGAAACAATTGCAGTACTAGAACTGGCTTCGGAATCAACTCCTCACGAAGAAGTAATGAATTACATCTCTATTATTCATGACCAACTTGCAATTGGACTTACAAACGCAAAATCGTTTGAACAGCTTGAAAATTTTGTAAACGAATTGAAAAAATTAAATGAAGAATACCAGAAACAGAATCAGCATATAATCGAACAGAACAATCAGCTTAAAGAACTACACAGCGAACTGAAAGAGAAAGCGGGTGAATTAGAAAAACAAAGAGCCAAAGCTGTTGAACTGACAAGAGTGAAGTCGGATTTCCTCGCCAGTATGTCGCATGAACTGCGTACACCGCTAATATCAATTCTTGGTTTAACAGAATTACTGATTAAGGATACACTCGTTACACCAAGGACAAAGGACCGCTTGAATATTGTTCACCGCAATGGCGAAAAACTTCTCGGTCTTATTAATAATATTCTTGAGTTCTCCAAATTTGAATCGGGCAAAATTGAAATTAAGAAAGAAAGTTTCTTACTCAGTGACCTTCTTAAAGAATTCAATCCAAATATTAAACATCTCACGTCGGAGAAAAATCTCAAGTTTATTCTGGATATACAGAACAGCACAAATGCATTAATCAGTTCTGATAAGGGTAAATTAGAACAAATACTTCTCAATTTACTCGTTAATGCAGTTAAGTTTACAGAAAATGGTTCCGTTAAATTATCGGTAAATATTTCAGATGAAAAAGATATTGAATTTATTGTTACCGATACCGGAATTGGTATTTCTGAAGAACAACAAAAAATAATATTTGGCGAGTTCATGCAAGTTGACAGCAGCACAGCACGAAAATATGGCGGTGCAGGATTAGGACTGGCTATTTGTAAAAAATATATTGAATTATTAGGAGGAGTTCTACAACTAAAAAGTGAAATTGGAAAAGGGTCGAGTTTTTCTTTTACATTATCAGATTCTGTTCTCGACGTTTTTGATACACCGGATCATAAATTTTTAACTCTTTCGGAAGATCTTAATGATGATGTAGATACGGAATCAATATTAATCATTAATGCCAACACGGATTCACTAAAACTCATTGGTGATTACCTTGCATCTTATAATTATAGAATCATCACCACATCTAACAGTACAGACGGCATCCGCCTAGCAAAAGAAAAACTTCCAACAGCGATAGTATTAGACCCTCTAATCCACGATCAGAATGTTTGGAATATTATTCTGGAACTTAAAAACAATCTATCCACACGGAATATTCCAATTATTCTTACAATGATAATTGAGGAAGATAAAGTTGGATGGGAACCGGAAATTTTTGATTTTATCTCTTCCGAGGTTGCACGAGATGATTTTGAGAATCTGATTAAAGGAGTTGAATTACATTTTAATAAGCTAATCCGGAAAATTATAGTTCTTGAGAAGGATGATATTGGTTATAAAAAACTTGTAAATGTTTTCGGTGAAAAGTATGAATTTCTGTTATTGAATTCAGCAGATGCTTTTAAACAGAAAATTAAAGAGGAAAATCCGCAGCTAATTTTAATTGATATGGAATCGTTCAATATAGAAGCGCTGCAGGTTAGTTTTGAACTGTCACGGCAAAGACTTACAAAAAATATCCCAATCGTTTTCAAACTTCCACATGAGTTCGATAACGAACTGAGTAAAGCACTCAATTCAAGATTGAGAGAAATAACATTGAAGATAAAAGCTCATCCTTTGGATGTTCTAAAAGTATTACGGGACCGCTTAAAAATTGATGACGATAAAACAAACAAAAAAATTAATTTAATTGAAGAACCGTTTCAAAAGAAAAATCCGGAGCGGTATGGCAAGAGTATCGAACACAATGGAAAAACCAAGCCGATGATTCTTATAGTAGATGACGATAATGATGCGCTTTTTACTATTGGAGAATTTGTAAAAGAACTAAACTGTGATACCATTTTTGCTCACAATGGAATGGAATGTTTGTTAACTCTTAACCATATTCAACCCGATCTGATATTCCTTGATATAATGATGCCGCAGATGGACGGCTTTGAAACCATCAAACGTATTCGCAGCGAAGAGAGATTTGCCAAAATTCCGGTTATTGCACTAACTGCCTATGCAATGCTTGATAATAAAAATATAATTGAAAAAAATGGCTTTAATGATCTGGTGACAAAACCGATTAATTCTCAAATTCTTGCAGCCAAGATGAATAAATTCCTCTTATCTAAAGTTGATAAATAAAAAATGAAGAAAATATTGATAATAGATGATTACCCCGATAATGTTTTTCTACTTCAGGATAGACTTGAACGGGAAGGATTTGAAGTGATAAAGGCATATCACGGTGAAACTGGAATTCAAAAAGCAGTGGAGGAAAAACCGGATTTAATTCTTTTAGATATTATGATGCCCGATATCTCCGGTTTTGATGTTTGTAAAATATTAACAACAAATCAAGAGACAAAATTAATTCCGATAATTCTTCTTACAGCATTGACTGAAGCTGATAGTCTTAAGCAGGGTCTGCTTGCGGGCGCATTCGATTATATTAAAAAGCCATTCAACAGGACGGAACTCATTGCAAGAATCAATTCTGCGCTGCGTTTCAGTGAAACGAATAAAATTCTTCTTGAAGTAGAGAAGATAAAAACCTACGCCGCAACAGTTGTAACCGCTAATCACGAAATCAAACAGCCGCTCACTTTAATTAATTTATCTACTGCGGCAATCCGCCGGGAAATTTCTAGACCTGATTTCTCTAATGAGGTAATCTTAAAAAGAATTGAATTTATTGAAAACGCCGCCAAAGATATTATCAACGTGCTGGATAAACTTGGTTCAATTAAAAAACCTGTAATTACTCCTTACGTAAATGATCTCAACATTATAGATTTGAAAGCGGGGGAAGGAAAGTTACCCAATTAATTCACGAACAAGCGAAAGTAACTCTTCGAAGTTGTATGGTTTGTTAATGATTTTGTTAACATTAACTTTATTGATTTCGCCGTTATCTGCAGGCGACCCTGAAGCGAGAATAACCGGTAAATTATAGTTGGCAGATGCAATTTCTTGAATACATTCGAGTCCATCCATTTCAGGCATCTTTCTGTCAATAATCAATAGGTCGGGCATTCTAACTTTTAACGTCTCCAAAACTTCTATTCCGTTAGATGTAGTAAGAACTGTGTAATTATATGATTGAAGAAGTTCTGCAAGAAGTTCTCGCAAAATGTCTTCATCTTCTGCAATCAATATTGTTTTTCCGCTGTCGTTAGAAAGCTGTGTTGCAGCGTGTGCCGCCTCTAAAGTGATTATGAATTCAGTACCACTCCCCGGTTCACTTACAACGGCAATAGTTCCGCCGTAATTCTCAATTATTTTTTTTACTATTGATAAGCCGATTCCGGAAACAGTTTTTTTATTCTTTGTAGAAAAATCTTCATCAAAAACAAATGGAAGATTTTTTTTATCAATTCCTTTTCCGCTGTCTTTAATTCGAAATTCAACTCTTGTTTCGTCATCTAAATTCGATGTAGTAAAAGAGATAACTCCTGTTGTTTCAATTGATTCGATTGAATTTGTTAGTAAATTCAAGACAACGCGGTAGTAGTCGGAATATTTTCCGAGTACAAGTTTTAGATTTGGTTCAAGAGCAAGTTTAAAATCAATTTTCCCTTTTTGCTGAATCAAAAATGAACGCACTATATCACTTATTATTGAATTTAAATTTATTCTTCGCTGATTGTTATTTCTGGATTTATCTCCAAAGTTATCACTTATCATTTCCGAGGCAAGATAAGCCCCGGCTTCTATACTGTTAAGGATTGGAAGAAGATCTGATGAGCTTGAGACTTTTCTTTTTAGAAGGTCTATACTGTTGAGAATGCGTGTAAAAATATTATTCAAATCGTGTGCAAGATGTTTTGTTGATGAATCTGCGCTCATTCTATTTTAAATTGTACTTTATAATTTTCGAATAGAGAGTTTTTTGGCTTATATCAAGAGCCCGTGCGGTATTTTCACGGTTCCAGTCATTTTGATCGAGAGCTAATTTAATGTGAATTCGTTCAACCTCTTCCATTGATTTTATTGTGCCGTCATCTTTTATGAAGTTCGTAAAATCGAAATCGGTTGAAGGTATATTTAAATCTTTCGGCAGAATAGTTTCACTCTCAGAAAAAATTATTGCGCGTTCAATCATATGTTCAAGTTCTCTAACATTACCGGGAAAGTTATAACGCTGCAATTCAGCTTTTGCCTCAGACGAAAGTTTTTTAACAGCTCTAACCGGAGATTTTTTCTGTAAAAAATATTCAGAAAGCAGTAACACATCGCCATTACGTTCACGTAGCGGAGGAATTGTCAATGTAATTACATTCAATCTGAATAGAAGATCGCGGCGGAAATTTTTCTTCTCTGCTTCTTCCATCAGATTTTTATTTGTCGCACCAATAACTCGAACGGATGAGGTAAGATTTGTAACTCCTCCAACTCTTCTGAATTCCCCATTCTCAAGAAATCGTAACAATTTCGGCTGAAGAGCCAAACTCAGCTCGCCAATTTCATCAAGAAATAAAGAACCGCCATTTGCAATTTCAACCAGACCTTGCTTTGAACTTTTTGCATCGGTAAAAGCGCCTTTTTCATATCCAAATAGCTCACTTTCAATTAATTGATCCGGAAGTGATGCGCAGTTGATAGCAACAAAAGGTTTATCGGCACGGTTAGAATTTTTGTGAATAAATTCTGCAAATAATTCTTTACCGGTTCCGGTTTCTCCTTCAAGCAAAATATTTGATTCCGATTTAGCTGCTCGTTCCGCTAATTTCGAAATGTTTTTAATTTTTTCGCTTTCACCAATAATTGTATTTGGAGGTGTTTGGCTGATCTTCGAAGTCAGAATTTTATTTTTTATTAGAAGGTCTTTATAACCAAGTGCGCGCTCTATTGTAACGCAAAGCTGACCAAACTCGTATGGCTTTGTAATAAAATCATAAGCGCCTTGTTTTATACAATCTATTGCCGTGCGGATATCTGACTTTGCAGTAAGAACAATTACTTGTAAAGATGGATGATTGTCTTTTACGTGGGCTAAAACTTTTTCACCGTGAACTTCCCGCATCTCAAGATCGAGAAGGAGAACATCATAGTATCGTTTTTTCAAATTTTCGATGGCATCTTTGCCGTCATAAACAACATCAACTGAATACCCTTCGTTTACCAGCTCTTCCTTGAGGAGGTAACAGAGGGTTTCATCGTCATCTGCTATAAGTATTCTCGAATCTTTCATTTACAGTTGATTTTACGTGCCAATAATATATAAAAAATCAACGAGAAAAATGATTTTTGAAATCATTTATAACTGGCTTTGGAAATTAGTTGTGAGAGGTTTATATTTACGCCCGCAAATTTTATTGATGGGGGCGCGTAGCTCAGTGGTAGAGCAACACCCTTTTAAGGTGAAGGTCGGTGGTTCGAGCCCACCCGTGCTCACAAAAAACCCAATATAAAAATATTGGGTTTTTGATTTTTAAAGAGAGCATGAAAAAATTAGGAGCGTAAAAAATTTTACTAAAGTTTTACAAAAATCACTTTTGAGACAACTTGTTCCGAGTATTCGGTTCAATCATAACGTGCTGTCATTGCATATTGTGATATACCGATTGAACATCATCATCTTCTTCAAGAGCTTCAATCAATTCTTGCACTTCCTTTTTTTGCTCTTCGGATAATTCCTTGTAATTGACCGGAAGATACTGAAGTTCGGTTGCTTTGATCTCTATATTTCTTTCTTCAAGCGATTTTTGCATCGAACCGTATTCCTGAAAGGGTGCATAGATATAAATGAACTCATCATCATTGGAAAAATCATCAAGTCCAAAGTCGATCAATTCTAATTCTAAATTATCTAAGTCGGTATCGGCAGATTTCGCAGCTTTGAATAATCCTTTCCTTTCGAACATGAAAGCAATTGAACCGGTAGTGCCTAATGATCCTTCATGTTTCTTAAAGATATGACGGACGTTTGCAACAGTTCTTGTCGGGTTGTCGGTTGCGCATTCGACCACAACACCAATTCCGTGCGGACCGTATCCTTCATAAATAATTTCCACGTATCCGGATGTGTCTTTTGAAGAAGCTCTTTTAATTGCGGCTTCGACTTTATCTTTCGGCATGTTAACACTTTTAGCGTTCTGGATTGCGATTCTAAGTTTAGAATTTGATTTTTGATCGGGTCCGCCCGCCTTTACTGCAATCTCGATTTCCTTTCTAACTCTATTAAAAGCTTTGGACATCCTGGCGTAACGCGCAAACATTACATGCTTTCTTGTTTCGAAAATTCTTCCCATTATTTTTTGCTCATATTTTGTTGAATGATCTACATCTCATTTTTCGGTGGACAAATTTACAAATTCATTTGCAATTTTTTGGAATCAAAATAGCTCAACTTTTCTTTCTTGCTCTTCATTCAAAATAAAATCAGATTCATCATTAAGAAAAAAAGTATAAATTACGTTTGCCAATTGGAGAGATATGGACTCGGTTCTGCAAATATTTTTAGGAAGTCTTCTGCTTAGTTTAGTTCACGCTTCAATTCCAAGTCATTGGCTTCCGTTAATTGCTATCGGTAAAGCGGAGAAGTGGACGGACAAAGAAACTGTAACTGTAACTGCAATTACCGGCGCATCGCACACGATTAGTACGGTAATTATAGGAATCATTGTCGGGTTGGTAGGTTACAAACTTTCCGAGTCATATCATTATATTACTCATATTGTAGCGCCGGCAATTTTAATTATGCTTGGATTCATCTACTTGTATTTGGAATACCGGCACAGTTTAATAAGAACTGCTCATCAACATCATCACATTCATGTAGATGAAATAATTGAAAAGCGGAAGAGTAAAAGATCAATTGTATTTACTCTGAGCGTTGCAATGTTCTTTTCGCCCTGTCTTGAAATAGAAGTTTATTATTTCACGGCAAGCCGTTTGGGCTGGATGGGAATTGGAATTGTTTCGGTCGTTTATTTTTTTGTTACTGTTCTTGGAATGATGTTCCTTGTTCATTTTGCATCAAAAGGAGTTCGTAAACTTAACTGGCATTTTCTGGAACACCACGATAAGCTCATCAGCGGAATTGTGTTGGTTGTGGTTGGACTACTTGCATTTTTTGTTGAATATTAAAAAGTAGCGCAGATTTTTAATCTGCGCCACAATGAACAGATTGAAAATCTGTTCTACATATTTAACTCTTTTAACAAATTATCAGCACCGCCAATTTTTTCCATTACCCATAAAACGTAGCGGATATCAACGCCAATCGAGCGGCTATATGATTCATTCCATGCAAAATCATTTATTGTGGCTTCAAATGCGCGGTCGAAATTAACACCTATCAAATTTCCATAAGCATCAAGAACCGGACTGCCGGAATTTCCGCCGGTTGTATCCATGTTGTAAAGCATTGCAACCGGAAGTTTACCCGTCTTTTTGCTGACATATTTACCGAAATCTTTTTTCTCATAGACAGTGCGGAGTTTATCGGGAATTACAAAATCTGGATCACCAGTGGCGCCTTTTTCAATTACGCCGTCAATTGAGGTGAACGGTTCCATATAAACTGCATCAGCTGGATTGTAACCTTTAATATATCCGTATGTAAGCCGTAGCGTACTGTTTGCATCCGGAATGAAGTTGGTCTTTTTCCATTGCATTTTTAGATCAACGAGATCGCCGTAAAGTTTGTTTAACTTGCCTTCGTTTTTCTGACTTACTTTATCACTGGCTTGAGTCTGCATTTTTATTTTTTTAGCAAAGATAAAGAGCGGGTCCTGCATTGCGGCAATCTCTTCCGGTGTTTTCTTCAAGAGCGAATCAAAAAATTCTTTATCACGGATTTTTGAATTAGCAATATTGTTAGATACAAAATCTTGAAAAGTGTCTTCCGGATGAATTCCATTGCCCTCTAAAATTTCATCAACAGCGGCAATTCGGAATGATTCCTTGAATCCGTTTGCATCCATCAGCATTTTGATGAGCATTGTTTCTTCAAAGTCGGCGTTGTAATTCTGTTTTACAGATTCCATTCTGCTTAAGGTCTGCTTAATATTTTTTTCTTGATATGCCGGATTTCTTTCCGCATCCGGTTTTTGCAGTTCTTCCGAATAGTTAAGAACAAAGTTTGCTAATGAAAGCGTTGTTGAAAAAGAATTAATTTGTCCTAACCACAAATCCGCTTGTGCATTTTGATTAACCTTATCAAATACAATGTGAATCTCTTCCATCAAATTCCCGTATTTAGTTTTTAAGTCAGGATTGGAATTGATGAATTGCTGAAGCTGTCTTTCTTCTTCCTGTTTCTGTGCAATGAGATTTATCTTTTTCAGTCCTTTAATCTTTCCTTGGTAATTTTTCATCGTGTTTGCTAATCCTTTAATCCGGCTCGCAAAGGCAAGTGCAAGTTCTTTGCTGCCAGCGCTGATTTCTTGCATAGTTTCAATTGCATACTGATATAGCCCGGAAATGTAGGGAAGCAAATAATCCTGCTGATATTTCATATATTGAGATGGGCGGTGACGGAAAGTCCTTCCGGGATAACCAAGCTGAAAAACAAAATCTCCCGCTTCAACTCCATTCGGATTGATCTTTAAAAACTTTTTTGGTCTAAATGGAACGTTCTCTTTAGAATAGGTCGCTGCCTTGCCGTCCGGTGCAACATAGGCGCGCATGATAGAAAAATCTCCAGTGTGGCGCGGCCAAATCCAGTTATCTGTTTCACCTCCAAAGTTACCAATTGATTGAGGCGGCGCAAACACAAGCCGGACATCACGAATTACACGGTACTTGAACAAAACATAAGTTTTACCGGCAAACATTTCGGACACATCGGCTACTATAGATTCTTTTTCGTTTGTAGCCGCATCGGATAGCTCTTTAATTTTTTGTGCGATCATTTTAGTCCGTTCTACGGGATCGGTAATGTTTTTAATGGCACCAAGAATTACATCGGAAACATCTTGATATGATTCGGTAATCCGGCAAGTATAACCTTGCGAAGGTATCTCTTCCGCTTGAGTTTTTGCGTAAAAACCATTCTCAAGATAATTTTTTTCTACCGTGCTAGCGCGTGTAATTGCGCCAAATGCACAATGATGGTTGGTAATGATCAATCCGTTTTCAGAAATAAACGATCCGGTGCATCCGCTTAGTTGTACTAATGCATCAACAAGACTAACTCCGCTTGGATTATAAACTTCTTTCGTGTCAATTTTTAATCCGGCTTTTTGTAGATCAACTTTATCAATTTCGCTCAATGGATACATTCCTTCTTCCGGAGAAGCTGGAATCATTCCAAGAATAAATGTAAGTGAGAAAGTAATTGCAAATAGTTTCAAAAATTTGGATAGCAAATTATGGCGTAGCATAAATTCTCCTAGATAGGTTGGTTCAAAAATAATATTATGTTGAAGAATAACGAAATCAATGGGAGTTGTATTGTCTGTCCTTGCGGTGAAGGGAAATTTTCCTAATTCAATGCGGATTCAACAATTCAAAAAAAATGCAGAAGAAATTACGATTCGTATTTAAAATCCTTATTCAAAATAATATCTTCCGCCAATAGCAAAATCCAGATGCAAAGATGTTTCCGGGAATAAATTAAATACAGGCGCTAATTCTATAAATGTATCAATCGGTAATGAATCCGGTATCCACAGTATTCCAATAACGCCGCGTGCGCCCAGTGTGTTTCCATCCTTATTGCCAAAATGAATTCGTGCGCCGAATCCATAATAAACCGGGAAGTGGTATCGAGATTTTATTTTATCGTTAAGATGAAAAAGATAATCGCCGTGTAAAGAAAATGTCTTGTTGGGATGTGCAAAAGAGTATGCTAAACCGAAATCAAGAGCATGTTTGTTATCAAGCCAATATTTTCCGCTGAAACCTGTCGGTTCACCCAGCATAACTCCTAATCCAAATTTTCTTTCTTGAGAAAAAATTTTTAATGATGTTAGAGAAACAATTAAAAAAACTATAAGAAAAAACTTGCCGGGTTTCAATGTATACCTCTAAATTTTTATATGGCTAAATACACAAATCAGATTAAAAATTAAAGTCAAAATAGCTATCTCTCAAAAACAGTTTCTTCGAATATTATTATTGAATATTATTAAATTTGATTTAGAGATCATTCTAAAAAAGGACTAAATGAAAGAAGTTCCCAACAACACGGACATTAAAAATCTAATTCAAGAATATTCCAATTCTTTTATTAATAGCAATAAAGAGGTAGCAATAATATTAGCCGCGGGACACGGTAAGCGGATAAAGTCTCAAACTTCTAAAATGCTTCACAAAATTTGGGAAATACCGACCGTAGAGCGTGTTTGCAATGCTTGTAATAAGGGTTTGGTGGATTCTAATATCATCATTGTTGTTGGCATTAAAGCCGAAGAAGTTGTTAAAACTGTTGGTAAGAAAAAATCACTTTCCTATGCTTATCAGGAAGTGCAGAACGGTACAGGTCATGCGGTTCAAATCGCTCTTGAAAATATTTCGGATAAAAATTATGACGGCACCGTTTATGTTTTTCCCGGTGACATGGGTTTGATTAATGAGGAGACAGTTCAATTTTTCAAACGTGAGTTCGAAAAATCCAATGCCGATATGATGGTCCTAACGGGAATGTACGAAGGCGAAACCAGTGAAAACCATTACGGAAGAATCGTAAGAGTTCCTGCGAAAGATGCAAAAGGACTCGCCTCGATTCGGAACATTGAGGGAAGATCGAGTCGAAGCGGGGTGAAGTCAAAGGACAAAGGAAATGTAATTGAAATTATTGAGTACAAAGACATTCTGAATCTCGATTCTAAAAAGCCTTACACTGTCAAGTACAGAAAGAAGAATTACAGATTCACACGCAACGAACTTCTGCTCAGCCGTGAATTTAATTCCGGTGTTTATGCTTTCAAGTTCAAACCGCTGACCGAACTGATACAGAAAATCCAAAGCAACAATGTTCAGAATGAAATTTAT
>JAJYXU010000078.1 GCA_021801605.1 Bacteroidota bacterium | reverse complement strand
ATTGGGATTATCTTTTATCAAAGAAGATGTAAAGAAAAAGTATGTTCTTTTTTTCTGTGGATAATAGCTATTTATGGAAATATTGGACAAAATAATTCTAAGGGATTAAATCAAAAAAAAAGTAGTTCAAATGCAAGGCAAATCTAGTTTAATGGAGTATATCTGACCGTGGAATGAAATAGATCATTTTTCAATTCTATATTTCTTGAAAAGTTGATTTGTTAATAAAAGAAATTTGCAACTTTCGAAAGTCATTCCTTTTCGTGAAAGGTTAAGGTTATTGAGTCATTGATAGTGGTAATGGTTATTGGCTGTCATTTGGCGATTATGGGTTTACGAGATTAGTTCCATTTAATAAAATATGATTGTAAATTTGATTCAGTAATTTTTCCAGAGTATTAAAAATGGTGATAGCTACAGATTGTATAATTATTTTAAGTGATTGCAATGTTAAAATATAAATTTGGATTGGGCAGAAAAGTTGCCGTTGTAGTTTTGGGAGCTTTATTATTTTTTAGCATATGCTTTGCTTTTTTTGCTCACATAACCGGTTATAGAATGCTTGTGAAACAAACTCAGGCAAAAGCGGATGGAATTGCGGAGTTCGGCAAAGGTATCTTAGAGCATTTGATGATTGAAGGTAAGACGGACAAATTAGAGGCAGTATTAAGGTCGGCAATAGTTTCTCCACAGATCAACGATGTTATGATACTAGATAAGGACGGCATAATAACCGTTCGGTCGACTAATAAAGATATTGGCAAAAAATTTAAGTTAGATAATTTACCTGACGTAAACGCAATCTCAAAAGAAAGTTTCTTCCCTGCTGTAGAAAATAAAAATCATTTTCAATATGTGGTTAACCCGGTATTTAACAAACCTAAATGTTACTCATGCCATGGAAGCTCTAGGAAAATTTTGGGATATTATGTAGTTAAAGCATCAATGGACGACCTTCTTAAAGTTGCGCAGGAACATCGATCCATAAACATTTTTATTACGTTGGTAATCGTAATTGTTGTTGGGGTCACAATACTATTAGCGCTTTATTATATTGTCATTAAACCTGTCAATAGATTAAAACGGCATATGAACAAAATTGGAAACGCTGTTAACGGTTCTAAAACTTATGATGATATGCAATTCTCTCTACTTGGTGAATCTAAAAGAAATGATGAGATATCAGACCTTGAAAAAGCTTTCAATAAGCTGGTAAACCGTCTGAACGAAAGTAAAATTAAGCTGAATGAAGTCCATCAAAAGCAGCTTGAACAGGCTGATCGAATGTTTACAACCGGCGAAATGGCGGCAAGCCTTGCCCATGAAATCAAGAATCCCATCTCAGGTGTGATGGGTGCACTAGAGATTTTTTATGACGAAGTTCAAAATGGAGACGGAAAAAAAGAAATTATTAAGGAGATGATGTCTCAACTGCAAAGAGTTAATAACGCAGTGAATGATTTATTAAGTTATGCCAAACCAAAACCGCCCGTGTTCGAAGATGTGCAAATAGAATTGCTTATTGATAAAACTTTATCTCTCATTACTCCGCTACAGAGGAATAAGCGGATAAATTATAATATCATGCTCGATGACGAATCGTTAGTAATATGCGCCGATAGGAATCAACTGCAGCAGGTGCTGTTTAATTTGATGTTGAACGCTGTGCAGGCGATAGAGAACGAGGGAACTTTGGATGTAGTTGTGAAGAAAAAAGAAAAGTCCGCTGATATAGAAATAAACGACAGCGGTGAAGGGATAAAATCTGAAACGTTGTCTTTGCTTTTTAAGCCGTTCTTTACTACAAAACATAAGGGGACGGGACTTGGTTTAGCTATTTCTAAAAGAATAATCGAGCAGCACAACGGGTATATACAGATTACAAGTGAACCGGGTAAGGGTACAAAAGTCAAAATTTCTTTACCCCTTGAGCAAAATAAGGTACAGCCATGAGATCGGAAACGATACTTGTTGTTGACGACGAAAAATTAATACGATGGTCGCTTAAGCAAAATTTAGAGAAAGAATCCTTTAACATTTTGGAAGCGGAAACCGTACAAATTGGTTTGGAATTGGTTTTAGAACACGAACCCGATTTAATTATTTTAGACCAGCGCCTGCCCGACGGAACCGGTATAGAATTCATTCAAAAATTAAGAGAGATCTCTTTTGATAATCCTATCGTTATGTTAAGCGCTGTTGATACTTCGAACGTTGCAGTGCAGGCTATGAAACTCGGGGCTTTCGATTATGTTACAAAGCCGGTTAATTTTGATGAGCTTAAGATTGTAATTGAAAAAGCAATGGAGTCGAGCCGCTTAAAAAGACAAATTGTTTTGCTGAGGAATGAACAAAAAAAACAGTTCGGCAATTTTACAATCATTGGCGATTCTCCGGTAATGAAAAAATTATTTAATATGATTTCCAAGATTGCTGCCAGCGATTCATCTACCGTGCTTGTTACAGGCGAGAGCGGCGTGGGAAAAGAATTAGTAGTTAGAACAATCCATACCCTTAGTGAAAGAAAAGATAAATGTTTTATGGCTGTCAACTGTGCTTCGCTTACAGAAACTCTAATCGAGAGCGAATTGTTCGGGCATCAGAAAGGCGCCTTTACAGATGCTAAAAGTCTAAAGAAAGGAATGTTTGAACTTGCAGACGGCGGCACTGTTTTTTTAGATGAGATTGGCGACATCTCTTCCAACTTGCAAGTTAAACTACTGAGAGTGCTGGATCAAAAATCATTTAAGAGAGTAGGCGGCACATCCGAAATTTCAGTTGATGTAAGAATAATAACCGCAACTAATCAACCCCTTGAAAAAAAGGTAGACAACGGGCAATTTAGAGCCGATTTGTTTTACCGTTTAAATGTGGTTTATCTTCATGTACCTCCGTTAAGAGAAAGAGGAAATGATGTTTTGCTTTTAGCCCACTATTTTCTGCAAGAATTCAATAAGGTGTTCCGGAAAAACTTTAAAGGTTTATCTGATGAAACAAAGGAACTGTTTCTAAAATACGATTGGCCCGGCAATGTTCGCGAATTAAGAAATATAATTGAAAGAGCTGTTCTTCTGGATGAAGGCGATTATATTTTTTCACACCCTGTCGAATTGGGACATCTTCACACCCTAAGTAAAAAAGAAAGCGCCGGATATTCAACACATAAAAAAAATTTAACTTTTAGCCAGATAGAAAAAAGCGCAGTGCTTGACGCACTTACTAAAACTAATTTTAATCAGTCCCAAGCCGCAAAATTGCTTCAGATAAGCCGGGACCAGCTCCGTTATAAGATGAAAAAGTTAGGGATTCAAAGTAAAGGCGGTAAAGAGCATGATTAAAAAAAGTAAGTATAAGAGACTTCTGAAAAATTAATTCTACGGAGAAAAAACAACCTTTGATAGAACGCGGATAACACGGATTTGACGGATTTTCGCAGATGTAATCCGCGTTGATTCGTTTAATCAGTGTTCATCCGTGTTCCATTCCTTATCTTTCAGAAGTTTCTATAATTTTATGGCATATAGATTGAAGGAATAATAACCATGAATCTAAGCACAGTATCAAATCAAGAAAGTAATCTTTCTAAAAATTCCCTTAAACAACCGCGCGTATTGGTTGTTGATGATGAGCCATTGATCTGCTGGTCTCTACGAAGCGCCCTGATGAATAAAGGATTTGAAGTTGCTACAGCTACTTCCTTTAAAGAGGGAATTAGAGAAATTTTCCCACGCAATTTTGATGTTTTGATTGTCGATTTAAAATTAGACGAAAGCGATGGATTCAATGTTATTATAGAAGCCCGGAAGAAAAATCCTTTAATTAAAACCGTTATGATTACGGCTTTCGGCGATGAAAACAGCAGACATAAAGCCGATGAACTTGATGTAAACTTGTTTATTGAAAAACCGTTAGTCCTTTCAGAGATAGTTCATTCCGTATCCCTTCTGATTAAAAAGAAAACTCCCCCCTATCCAAATTAAACCAATTGCTGGGGAATATTACCCATTCCCCAATTCTCAGGGGAATATTCCACAAGTCTAATCAAACAAGTCCATATTTATTAATACACCTTACGCAGTTTATATACTTGGCGTACTTGGCGTTTCTCCTTAGCGTGCTTTGTGTGGAAAAAAGGAGCAAATTTCACGCAAAGACCACCAAGTTAATGCGAAGATCGCAAGAAATGATAATTGAAAAACTTTTCTGCATAAGGTGAGTTATTAAGTTTTGATAAAATGTAAGTGATTTTCGTGGCACAAGTATTGATGCTTAAGGAACGTTGATTAAAATGAGTGACGAATTTTTTATGCTACAAAAATATTTTCCTGTTTTCATTGTCGCATTATTTCTTTTGAACTTTACAACCAATAGCAAATTAGATAATGAACCGTTCAGAATAATTTATCCCAACACTAAGACTTCAAAGGTAGATGAAGACCGGTTCCTATTCGTTATCAGGGTAGATACATTACAAATAAAAAATTTTAAGATATTCAACATGTGGGATACAACCATGGTGTTGGATCTAAGTTCTCCATCTGTAAGGAAATTATATAACGAAAAAGTTGCTGCGGTTCTTCCCCAAAACCTTATACTTGGAAAAATCTCTGTTTCAGCCGAACCTTTCCATCAACCTTTGATCAACAAAGAGGATTTATTTCCGTTTGAAAAACAAGCCGATGCAAAGGGGATCCTATTAAAGGATACTTCTTTAGCTTCGATTAAAATATTGAGAGAGCAGAATGCAATTCTTGCAAGCCTAAAAGTTATGGGCTGGTTTCCGGTTGAAGTAAATAATTTTAGGAAGAGAAAAAATTATTGTCAAAACGATATCATCTCAGTCCCGCTAAATTTAGAACCGGGCAATAATGCAATTCATTATGAGTTGGAAACAAAAGATGGCAGGTTATTAAAGGATTCGCTGAATGTATATTATCAATTAGAGATTGAAAGCAAAAAGCCTCCGGCTGATTACAGCAAAAATATTTTTCATATTGCAGAGAACGATGCAAGATGTTTCTCCTGCCATAAAAGTGAGAATGAGAAAAAGTCATCCATTATTTCGGCATCAACCTGTAAATCTTGTCATGGTTCAATGTACAATGAGAATTTTGTACACGGACCGGTAGATGCCGGAGAATGCGGGACCTGCCATAACCAACAAACGTTTTCCGGATTTAAACCGAAATTTGAAGTTGAAAAAGAATCGAAAGCATGTTTTGAATGTCACGATGATATAAAAGAAGGAATCGCTAAAAAGAAATTCGTTCATGCGCCTGTTGTATCGGGAAGGTGTACAATATGCCACAGCCCGCACGCATCAAAGCATGAGTTTCAATTAAGAAATTCGACAAACCAAATCTGCCTGGCATGCCATGACGATAAAAATGACGGTAATCATCCGGTAGTTTTTCATCCATATCAAAACAGAAAAGATCCGCGTAACCCGAAGCGGGAATTAAACTGTACGAGCTGTCATAATCCCCATTTTTCGGAATTTAAATCGATACTTTCTTCCGCCGACGGGTATTTCGCTTTGTGTCAAAGTTGTCATAATAAATAGCAGTGTAAAATGAAAATGGTACTTCATCAAAAAAGAATAAGAATAAAAAAAACTGTAAAAGGGTTTTTATTTATTATCTATTCCGGTTTGTTTTTCCTTTCGCTCATTAGCTTTCTGCAATGCTCTGCTTCAGAGAAAGCCTCGAAAGAGGAAAAGGAATTAGTTTGGCCGCTTCCGCCGGAAAAGCCGAGAATTAAATATTTGCAAAGTCTTTCCGACCGCAAATCAATTGAAGGGAGTGGGTCGAAGTTCCTGGAATCTTTATTAGGTGAAGAAAAAAGCGATGCCCTTCAGAAGCCGTACGGAGTTGCAGTAGATAAAAATGATAAAGTATATGTAACGGAAAGTAACGGAGGAAAAATTTTTGTTTTTGATCTGAAGAATTCAAAATTAACTTTTATCATGAATGGCAGTCTGATAATGCCAATTGGTGTTGCAGTAGATTCCTTAAATAATATTTATGTCTCCGATGTTAAACTAAAAACGGTTTTAGTATTTGATGCAAAAGGAGAATTGAAAAGGTCATTCGGAGAAAATGGAGAAATTGAAAATCCTGCCGGGTTAGCCATAGATACAAAATTGAAACGAATCTATGTCTCGGATTCAAAAGCTCACGCAGTAAAAATTTATACTCTCGATGGTAAGTTTATTTTTTCTTTCGGTAAGAGAGGAAGCGGAGATGGAGAATTTAATTACCCAACCAATATAGCAATTGATAAAAATGGGAATATTTATGTTGTAGATACGATGAATGCCCGTGTTGAAGTGTTTAATTCCGAAGGGAAATATTTATGGAAATTCGGATCGCTTGGTGATTCACCGGGACAATTTACACGCCCTAAAGGAATAGCGCTCGACAGTCAGGAAAACATTTATGTTGTAGATGCAGCATTCAATAATTTCCAAATTTTCGATAAAGAAGGAAAGCTGTTAATGCATGTTGGAGGTTTAGGAAAAGAGCCGGGTAATTTTTGGCTGCCTGCAGGAATATATATTGATAAAGACGATAGGATATTTGTTGTAGATCCTTCTAATAGTAGAGTACAAATATTTCAACTAATTAAATATAGCGAGTAGCCGCACGTTATGTATAAAGGCTATCTACATTAACTAACAAAAAAGAGGTAAAAACTATGAAAAAAATGTCAGCATTAGTTTTGTCATTTATTCTTGTGTGCGGAAGTGTTTTTGCACAATCCGTAGTTACTAGTAAGCATGATCTTTCTACGGGTGGTGGAATTACAAACAAATCCACAAATGAAACTCAGGTTTGTATTTTCTGCCATACCCCGCACCAGAAAACAATTACTGCAACTCCATTGTGGAATAAAACTCTCTCTGCCCAAGCAACTTATGGCACTTATACCAGCGGTTCGTTACAAGCAGTAACTACGGATATCGGCGGAGGAACCTCTGTATCGAATTTATGTATGAGTTGCCATGATGGTACGGTTGCTGTAAATAGTCTTGATAACAAATCTTCCTTTGGTACTCCAACGATGGGAGGTGTGGCAACAGAACTTGACGCTACCGGAAAACTTGCAGCAACAAGAGAAGCTTATATGGGTACTAACCTGTCAAATGACCACCCAATTAATTTCACATATGATGCTGCTTTAGCAACATCTGACGGAGAATTGAAAACTCCATCGAGTGCAAGTTTTGTTGATGCTGCACATAAAGTTCCTCTTTATTCTGCGAAAGTTCAATGCGCTTCATGCCACAACCCACACAATGGAGTAAATGGTTCATTTTTAAGATTGTCTAATTCTGCAAGCGCTCTTTGCCAGACTTGCCATAGTAAATAATCATTATCAATAAGGACTCGCCCCGCTGAAGCGGGGCGGGATTGTAAAATGTTATGCAACAAATTCTGGTCGTTTACATGTTTTTCAAGTCTCATAATTTCATTCGTGATGCCGGGGAAAAATATAGCGCAGATAAAAAATATTTCCGGATCGTTGGGTGCAGAGTTCAGAAGTCAGAATTATTTTTATAAGTCATCAAAAAGTATCTACTCAAAGTTCAGTCAGATGATTGATATTAGTTCTGCGGGCTATGTTTATAATGAGAACTTAATAAATTTTAATTTTTCTTCCTCTTTAATGAATGCAAACACCAATTCATCAAATCAAAATACCGATCTAAGTTTGAACGAAAGGTTATTCAATTTTTTTGATATAAATGCCAATATTCTTCAGAGTAGTAATTTCCCGCTTATCATTAATGTTAAAAATAATTTGAATACAAATAGTGTTGAATCGCCTTTCGGTTCAATTTTTAGCAACAAACTTATAACCCATTCAAAAGGGTTCATGTTCGCACCTAAAATAAATGTAAGCGGCAGAAGCAAAATCAATTTATTTACCTTGAGATATAATGACATACAATCTGAAAGTACAAATCCTTCTGTTCCACTGAATCAAACAAATCAAGATGTTCAATTATCTTTTGAACCGCCAGAATTTCTGAAAACCCAGTTTAATCTTGATCTGAATTATAGAAAACGAAATGATAGAATAAATAATAACACTTATAAGATTTACGAAGCGTATCTGAGAGGTAGAAGTCAGCCCAATCCAACTAATCAAATATCATTCAATTCAAATGTTTGGTATGAGAATTCTTTTCAGAGTTTTTTTAGTAATATATTCTGGAATTCACAAAGCATTAAGAATTTATCTAACCAGATAAACGGACAATTCAGGTGGATGAAATACATTTCATCTGCTTATTCGATGGAAGGGGCTATCTCCGATCAGTTAAATATAAATTACTCGGAAAATTTATCTAGTAACTTTATGCTCTCTTATTCTGAGGGAAAATCATCTTTTCAAGAGAAGCAAATTAAAAACCGCATAGTATTAATCAGCTCTGATCTTAGATATCAGAAAAATTTTGATAATTATTTAATAAACCTCTCTGCACAAGGTGCGTATAACCGAATTCAAAATGAAAATATACAGCCAAGCTTTCAAGGACTCGTCAGTGCATCGGTAAATACACAAGGTTTTTCATTCGGACAGATAACAATATCCGATCAAGTTTCATTCAGAAAAATCCAAGGTAATTACGCTCAAACTGTTGTTCAAAATAGTTTTGCAACAAGTTTTGAAACTAATTTTATTTCGAATTTATTTTTGAGGAGCAGCGGTTCATATTCGGTTAATCATACAACCGGAACGATTGATTATCATGAAAAGAATGCTATGCTCTTGGGCAATCTAACGTATCAATGGACGAAAGGGATAACATTTTTTCTCACTCTGAATTACGGGCTGAATTATTCTTCAAATGGTATTTACAGATATTCTGTGAATAAATATTCCGTAACATTACAACTGCCTAACATTATTAATAATTTATCCGTTAGCGGGAGGATAACAAAAACTTTAGATCCGATAAGACTTATGAAAGAAATAAATTATGACGTGTTTGCAACTTATAACTGGCGTGCGCTTGCATTTACATTTAGAGTCGTTGGGTATAATATTCCTGCATTAAAACGAAACGACCTTTTCTTTACTGTTACACGTCCATTTAACATAATGTTTGAGTGATAGATTTAATGAGCGTTAAAATTGGAATATCGTTTCTGCTAATGTTATTTGTTCAAATAATATCGGCACAACAATTCAACACAGAAAATTTAGTGTGGCCAAAACCTCCGCAGAAGGGAAGAATAAAATTTTTATATTCTTTTGCCGGCGAAAAAAATCTTGGTGTTGAAAAATCTTTTTTTAAAAAAGCATTAGACTTTTTCTTCGGGGATGAAGAAAAAAATAATTCATTTGAAAGACCGCAAGGAATTACAGTTGACAATAAAGGGAGAATCTTAGTTTCAGATATTGGTCTAAAAGGGATACATATTTTCGATTTTAATGAGAAAGAATATCGGTTCATCAAGGAGTATGACGATAGTTTGTTAGTAACCCCGATTGGAATTACCGTTGCTGATAATGATGATATATATGTTTGCGATTCTGCAATCCCTGCAATTCTTGTGTTTGATGAAGACTTTAAATATAAAGATAGAATCAGCATAAATATAATTCGGCCTACAGGGGTTAAAATCAATAAGCAACTGCTTTATATCACCGATACAGGGGCAAACCAAATAATCGTTTATGATTTGGCGGCAAACAAAGAAAAATTCCGTTTTGGAAAGAGAGGAAATGATACCGGCGAATTTAATTATCCAGTACATTTGAATATCTCAGCGCCAAGCAATGACTCGGTTGCTCAAAAAATTTTTGTGATTGATGCGCTGAATTTTCGGATACAAGTTTTTGATTTAACAGGTAAATCAATTAATAGTTTTGGTAGAGCTGGAAACAGTGTCGGCGATTTTGGCAGACCGAAAGGAATTGCATTGGACAGTGAGAATCATCTCTATATAGCAGATGCTCTTTTTGATGTTATCCAGATTTTTGACCAGAACGGGCAGATGCTTTTGGCATTTGGCGGCTCAGGAGATAAATTTGGCAATTTTTATTTACCTACAGATATCTTCATTGATAAAAATGATCGAATATACGTGGTTGATTCCGGTAACCGCAGAGTTCAAGTCTTTCAGTATTTGAAATAAGAGTTTGTGAAAATGAGATCGAACTTTTTATATATGATATTTTTTTTGCTACTGATTAAAACCAGTACTGAAGCACAAATATCTCAATCAAAGCATAATCTTTCTATATCAGGGACAGGATCCGTAAAAGCTGCGACGGAACAAGAAATCTGTAAGTTCTGTCATCTTCCACACAGAAATTCTAAGATCACACAATTGTGGGATCATACACTATCTTCTGTAAGCTACAGTCAATATTCCAGCAGTACATTTTCGTCAACCTATCTTGCTCAATTTCCAAACCAATCTTCAAAACTTTGTTTGTCCTGTCACGATGGAACAATAGCAATTGGTTCTATAAGTACTGGTGTTTTAACAGTGACGGGAGGAACAAAATTGGACCCGGATCAATCACTTGCTGGTTCAGCATCAAGTAATGTGGGAGGTAGTACAGGAGCTTCGCTTTCAGATGACCATCCAATATCAATCGGGCTTCCGCATTTCAATTCAACACAATACAATTGCAGCGGCTGTCATTATCCAAAACCAAGCGATAAAGTTCCGATGGAATGTGTTAGATGTCATGATCCGCACAGTGAATCGAAAGATGCTGTAACAAAAAAATTTTTGAAAAAGTCTAATTCATCATCTGCACTTTGTTTAGATTGTCATAAAAAAACATATTGGGCAACAAATCCTTCAATACATCAATCATCAATTAAATCTTTGCCGATTGGATGGAGTCATAACGGTTATTCTACCGTAACTACAAGCGGATGCGAAGCTTGCCATAAACCCCACTCCGCTGTAAGTTCTGCACGACTACTAAAAGGTAATGAACAAAATGTATGCGAAGGATGTCATAAAGGTACAACGAACGGCGGAATTACTGAAAAGAATGTTTCATCTGCTACCGGCGGACCTTTTGCAAAATTATACCGCCACCCAACATACTCGGTAGATAATAGACACAATCCGGTAAATGCCAGTCCAGTTACAAATTCACCAACTGAAACTTCAGCTTCGATGTCGAATCCAAACAGGCACGCTGAATGCACTGACTGCCATAATCCACATGCTGCGAAAAGCGGGCTTCACACTATGAAGTCTAACCTTGTCTCAAATGTTATTACCGGTGTATGGGGACTTGAACCGGTCGATGGAACAAATTGGACTCAACCAACAAGCTTAACCAGGATTGATCCGTCAACAAAGGAGTATCAAATCTGTCTTAAATGTCATTCATATTATGGACTGGGAATCACAACCAACGGAGTTACAACTATAATTGGTCCTTCCGGAACAAATATTACAGACCAAGCGATGGAATACAACGTTAATAATTTTTCTGCACATCCGGTTAAAGTTGGAATGAACAGTCAAACAGGTTCTTATGCACCGAAAGCTCTTACAACCGGACAAATGTCAACTTCTTGGAATTCTGTTGGATCGCAAACAATGTACTGCAGCGATTGCCATGGTAATGATGCAGTTACTTCTTCAACTGTTCCGCAAGGACCTCATGGTTCTAATAATAGATTTATGTTACAAGGAACGAGTTCCAAACCAAATGCAAAGTATTGGCCCACCAATGCGAGCGGTCAATTATGGACTTTAAAAGACCTTTTAAAT
>JAJYXU010000186.1 GCA_021801605.1 Bacteroidota bacterium | reverse complement strand
ATCAAGCACAAAATCATTTAACTCACCAATCAGCGCACAAATTACTTCCCACAATTAAAATACGACAGATGCCGTATTGAAGCGGGCACGATATCCCATTATATTTTCTCCAAGGTTTATTCTAAAATCTAAAAAAATTTTACATGCTATTTCGAAAATATCAAACTAAAAAAATTTACAATACTCACGGCAGAAAATTATAAATAAACAGGAGGTTCTATATGAAGAGACATTTACTTCTTACTGTATTTGCTCTTTTATTCGTATATAAAGTTAACGCACAAATAACAGTTACCGCTTCCGATCTTCAAGCTCGGCTGGTAATAGGAAATAAAATAACAACATTTGCAAATTTTTCTGTCACGACTGCAAATATAGGCGCACCCGGGGCGACGAGTTGGAATTTTAGCGGCTTAGTTTCGGAAGCTCAGTTTGTAACTGAAAGCAAAGATAAAGCATCATCCCCATATGCAGCGGATTTTCCAAATGCGCAGTATGCATCGTATTATGAAGGAACCTTTGCCAGTGTATTTTCTAAAACATGGGTTTACAATTCTATTGGACCAGATTACTATACAGATGGTACCGGCACGGTGACAACTCCTCAAGGTTTTAATTCAATTGGAAAAATTACGTTCTCGCCAAAGAAGACACATTATAATCTACCGTTGAATTATAACAATAGCTGGAATTATAGCGGCACACAAACCGTAGCAACAACGATAACCGTTCCAATAATCGGCAACCAAACAACCACAATCGTTCAAAATCTTTCGGTTACTTATAAATCAGACGCATACGGAAAGGTAACGATGCCCGACGGAAAAGTGCTTGATGCGTTGAGGATAAAAGAAGTGTCAACATTAACATGGGATCAAAACACTTCTACAACTGTGATATATCATATTATAACAAAGACGGGCGAGACGGTATCAATAACAGTAAAAGATCAAAACTCAACTTCCGGAGCCGTTGAAATAAGCGCTATAAACTGGACCAGCGGTAATGGGGTCAGCAATCCAACAAGTGTTGAGAGGATAAATGAAATTCCATCAGACTATTCATTATCTCAAAACTATCCGAATCCGTTTAATCCAAGTACAAAAATTTCTTTTTCACTCCCGCAATCTTCTTTTGTGAATCTAAGTGTTTACGAGATCACGGGAAGAGAAGTAACCAATCTATTAAATCAACAAATGAATGCCGGCACTTATGCCGTAGATTACAACGCGGCTAATTTATCAAGCGGAATTTATCTATACAAAATTTCTGCGGGTACATTTCTTCAAACGAAAAAAATGATTTTAATCAAATAAGGAGAAACAATGAAAAAAATATATTTAATACTAATAATAATACTGTTTACTTCTGTTCCAAAGCTATTTGCTCAATGGGAAAAAGTTGCCGATTATAACGTCGGCGTTGGACTAATGGCAGTACATGGCACTACTGTATTTTTATACGGTTTCCAGGGACAACAATATGTTTACCGTTCTTCAGACAATGGAATTACCTGGACAAATATTGCCAATAAATTTCCGGGAAGCGTTTCATATATACATGGACATGGCAGCTCTATTTTTGTTATTGGCCTTGGTTTTTTCTACGAGTCAACGGACGATGGAGTTACTTGGAGCAGTAAAACAACAAGTGGTGTACCGACGACAGTTGCATTCGTCAGTCTTGTTTCAGACGGAACAACTTTATATGCCCTATCAAATAGGAATGTTGTTATTAAATCTACAGACAATGGAAGCACCTGGACTCAGATTACCATAAACTATTCTCAAGCTCAAGTATATGGTTTTGATTTTGCCGCCAGCGGAAACAAAATGGTTTTCTGCGCAGTAAATCTTGGCTCTTTCATTTCTACTGACGGCGGTGCCAACTGGACATTAAAAAATCCTAAAATAATTATAGGGTCAGTCCATACTGTTAATGGAGAGATTTACGGTTCAACTTACGGGATGTATAAGTTTGTTGCAGATACAGGCTGGGCAAGCATAACCTCGGGATTTCCCAGCGGCATTGGGGTAACCGCAAGCACACGAAGTACAGTTTCGGTTGGAAACAAAATATTTACATACTATAGTGACGTCATTTTTCAGGCGGGAAAGGTTTTCATGTCGGAAAATAGTGGAAATAGTTGGAGCGAAGTAGGAAACAATTTTCCCCCAGCGCCTGCAAGTTCTCTAAATGATTTTCTCGCGGCAACACCACAGTATCTTTATTTTTACAATTCCAACTCCGCTAGTGTTTATAGGTATCCTATTCAGGGAACTACCGCCATAGAAAACAACGATATAATTATACCGCGGGAATTTTCATTGAGTCAAAATTATCCCAATCCGTTTAATCCAAGCACAAAAATTTCGTTCTCACTTCCTTCAGGCTCAAATGTGTCTTTGAAAGTATTCGACACTCTCGGACGGGAAGTTTCTGAATTAGTAAATGGAAATTTACAGCCGGGAAAATACTCGGTTGATTTCGATGCTTCAAAGCTTTCAAGCGGGGCTTATTTTTATAAGTTAACGGCAAACGGTTTTATTCAAATCAAAAAAATGCTGCTGATGAAATAATTAAATAATCCATAATTAAACGGACGGTTCCGGACCGTTCGTTTAATCTGTGGAATTACAAAGCCCGTCTTTATATCTTTCCAACCAATATTGGATTATAGTTGAAACTATTTTCAGATCCAAAGTTGTTTATTATTTGTTTCCAATTAGGATTAGCGGATGAAAAAATTTGATATACCGCCACAATACTGCAGCCCGATCATTTCTAAAATAAAAGAGCTACGCAAAAACGAAGACCCGCGCAAAAAGGATTTTACACCGACGGTTCTTGATTTCGGTCCCGTTAAATTTTTGATAGCACGGCACTTTGGTTTTTGTTACGGCGTTGAAAACGCAATAGAAATTGCATACAAAACAATAGGAGAAAATCCCGGTAAAAAAATTTTTCTCTTGAGCGAGATGATTCATAATCCAGTTGTGAACTTAGACTTGCAAAGTCAGGGCATTCAATTCATCCTGGATACGTATGGTAATCAGTTAATTGGTTGGGAAGAAATAAATTCTGATGATGTTGTAATCATTCCTGCATTCGGAACAACTCTTGAAACAGAAAATATCCTTAAGGGAAAAGGGATTGATACACTTAAGTATAATACCACCTGCCCTTTTGTCGAAAAGGTTTGGACACGAGCGGAAGATTTAGGAAAAGAAAATTTTACGGTGATCATTCACGGCAAAGTAAAACATGAAGAAACGCGGGCAACATTTTCTCACAGCACGCGGAACGCGCACTCTTTAATTGTCCGCGATATGGAAGAAGCAGAATTCCTCGCAAAAACCATTCTTGGTGAAGTTGCAAAAGAAGGGTTCTATAATTTTTTTGATGGAAAGTATTCGCACGGATTTGATGTTGAAAAAGATTTGGTGCGTGTTGGAGTCGTAAATCAGACGACAATGCTTGCAACAGAAACGCAAGCGATTGCAAATCTACTGCGTGATGCGATGATAAAAAAATATGGCGCCGAAAATCTCAAGAACCATTTTGCAGACACACGCGACACATTGTGTTACGCCACGAACGATAATCAAAGCGCGACGATTGGATTGTTAGAATGGGAAGCAGACCTCGCA
Organism: Bacteroidota bacterium; assembly: GCA_021801605.1. GTDB lineage: Bacteria > Bacteroidota > Ignavibacteria > Ignavibacteriales > Melioribacteraceae > Fen-1258. The sequence goes on along the minus strand of JAJYXU010000186.1, from coordinate 8,313 downwards.
ATCGTTATAGGCGGATACAACAGCTCAAATACATCACATATCGTTGAACTGCTCGAAGAAAAGTTTACTACATACTTTATTTCTGATGCCGAGAAGATCATTTCTGAAGAACTAATCAACCATTTTGATACTCACTTGCGGAAAGAAATAATAATGAAAAATTATCTGCCCCGTAAGAAGCCCATAACAATAGCTTTAACAAGTGGTGCTTCTTGTCCTGATGCAGTTGTGGATGAAGTTTTGAATAAACTTCTTTCGTTTTATGAAAATGCAAACAGCATTGAAATTGTTTTGGAAAAATTTGTTCGGTAACAAACCCTTCTCACTCAGAAGGCAATGTTGTCAAATTAACACGCAATAGAACGTTAAATTAGAAAAGCAGGTCTCACTTTCTTTAGTGGTGTAAAATTGCTAATAAGGGCAATACAAATGACATCTCACAAAAAGAAAGGAGACCCAAAATGAACGGGAGTAAAATAAACGTAAGGTGTAATAAAAACAATAATTACCAAGACGAATTGTTCAACTATGATCATTACATAGCCATAGATTGGTCAATAGAAAATATGGCAATAGCAAGAATGACCAAGAAGACAGCCGAAGCAAAGCTGATAGATGTTGATGCAGATAAAAAAGAGTTGAAGATTTATTTAAGAGAGATTACATGTAGCAAGATATTAACGATAGAAGAAACAACAAGCTCGCAGTGGTTGTATGTAGAATTGAAAGGACGAAACAGATTTTAAATAATTTGTAATGGTGTACTTTTTTCTCTTGACTTTCTTTTCTATAGACGCAGATGACACGGATTTGCACAGATAAAATCCGTGATAATCAGCGTCATCTGTGTAATCCGTGTTCTATTTCTTTTATCATCTTTTTTCTTTCTCTCCTTAAGTTGACAGCATTGCTCAGAAGAACACAATTCCACAAAACTCGCTTAAACGAAAAACAAAACCCCGATTCGGCGAACCAAACCGGGTTTGTTATATATTGAATGGAGGCACCAATCAATTATTATTTAATGTAAACAAATTGTTTTCAAGTTTGCTGGAGATCATCTTAAAAGATAAATCCGGATTTTCGCTTTCAAAAACATTTACATCTTTAAGGAGATCGTGATAGTTGATAAACAAACTTGTTAATTGTGCTTTGTATCTAATAGATAATGTAGAACCATTCTGCGCCAATTCATTCAACTTATCAAGAAGTTTTTTATAATCCTCGTTTGGATATCTGTTTTTTGCTTCGAGGAGGACGAAAAGCGATGACTCAACAATTGACGGAATCTCGCTGCTCATTCCATAAAGAGCGGTTTTAACAATTCTATCTTCGAATGATTTTGACGCTGCTGGTTTCTGTGCAAGAACATTTGTTGTAACTGCGAAAAGAACAATTGCTGCTAACACTTTTCCTTTTGTTCTACCACTTAGTTTCATAATTTTTTCCTTTCTGTTTGGTTTATGATTGTTCGCTATTCTTATGTCAATCAAAGTGCCAACAGAAGAAGAAATTAATAAGTTGTTATAGATAAGCTGCTTAACAGATTTTTTAATGATGAGCCAATTGAAAAAGGGGTGCAACAATTTTTCTAAATCATATTAATTGATGCAGGAATGTGGCACCCATTTCAAATGATGATGCCGAAAGTCAGTAGTCGGATTTTCTATTCAAACGATTATTCAACGCACGACGAGTAATTCCCAGAAGGTCAGCGGCAATACTTTGGTTTTCTTCGGCGCGTTTGAGCGCTTCTTTGATTAACAAATCTTCCGCCTCTTTTAAAGTTGGGAGCTGTTCACTGAAAATAATTTTCTCTTCTTGATCGGTTGAAGACGCATCGCCAGAAAAATCATTATTCCTCTGCCTCGGGAATATTTTTTCTCTGATCAATTCGAGAGACATAATGCCGGATGAATGAACGCTTACCGCATCAAAAATAATTCCTTCAAGCTCGCGTATGTTCCCCGGGAAATGATGGCTTGAAAGCAAGGTGTAAAACTCTTTGGGAATAGTTGGTTTCTTCTTATTTAATTGAGATGCGGCTTTTTCTAAGAAATGATTTATAAGCAGATGTATATCATTTTTTCTTTCGCGAAGCGGCGGAATATTTATGTGATGCGTCTGCAATCTATAAAACAAATCTTTTCTAAAAGAACTGCCATCCTTCATTGAATCTATATTTTTATTTGTGGCGCATATAATTCTGACATCAGAAAGTTTTGCTATATCTGAACCAAGCGGAAAATACTTACTGTCCTGAATTAAGCGGAGCAGTTTTACCTGAGACTCCAGACTCAAATCACCAATCTCATCAAGAAACAATGTTCCCTGATCGGCTTGTTCAATCAGCCCCCTTCTTTCGGTATCGGCGCCTGTAAAAGCGCCTTTCTTGTGACCGAATAATGTGTCGGAGAAAAGATTATCATCAACCCCGGCTACATTAAGAGACACAATTTCTCCTGGTCTTCCGCTTAAAGTGTGAATTGCGTGCCCAATTAATTCTTTTCCAACTCCGGTTTCTCCGGTAACAAGGACCGGAAGGGGCGATCGCGCAATTGCCTCTATATATTTAAAAATAGCGCGCATTGAAGGACTTTTGGTAATTATATTCGAGAAAGCCTCCGGATGAATAAGTTTATCTCTCAGTAAATAATCCTTTAATCTAACGTTTTCTTCCCGGGCAGCTTTTAAATCCAATCCGCCGCGAATAGTAGTAATAAGGCGGGCATCATCTACAGGTTTTAAAATGTAATTAAAAGCGCCGGCTTTAATACTTTCCACAGCTATTTCAACATCGTTTACTGCTGTGAGTATAACTACGGGAGTAAGGGGATATTTTTCTACGATCCGAGGAAGCAATTCTTTTCCGGTTATTATAGGCATATTCATATCAAGAACAATAATTGAATATTCGTCCGTTGAAAGTAGCTCCATTACTTTTGTGCTATCGTTCAGAGTTTTAACATTGGTTAAGCCGTTGGCTACTAAAACATTCTCCGCACTAAAAAGAAATGCCGGCTCATCGTCAATAAGCAATATTGGATTATTCGGATAAACCGCCGCCATAGTTTGCCTCAATCATAGTTAAAAATTATTTCGCATGTCGTTCCACGATCCACTTCACTTTTAACAACAAAATTACCACCGTGGCTTTTAACTATGTTGTACGAAATATAAAGCCCCAGACCGGTACCGCCTGTATTTCTCTTGGTTGTAAAGAAAGGATCGAAGATGTATTTCAGATTTTCTTTACTAATTCCCGTTCCTTCATCTTCAACAATTATTTTAAGCTGGCGGATGTCTGGTAGAACATCAACAGAAATCTGAATTTTCTGATCGCGGCTGTTAAGAGATTCACATGCGTTGGTTATTAAATTAATGATTACCTGTTCGAGCTGCTGATGGTTTCCTTTGATTACCGGGAAATCGGGATTGTAATTTACCTTGAAATGATTAGTTGATTTTTTGATTTTATTGCCAGTAATTAAAACCGCTGCCTCGATTACAGAATTTATATTGACATTCGGCGTTAAATCACCCGGGTCTTTTTTGGCATAATCCGTCAAACTTTTTGTTATACCTCTAACGCGCATTACACCTTCTATAATGCCTTGAAGCGACTGTTGAATTTTGTTTTCAATAAGAGAATATGGTGTTCCTGCCAAGACAAAGTCGCCATTGTGTTCATAATACTCTTTTAAAATCGGCAGAACGTCATTGAATACTTTTTGAAGAAATTGTGCGTTCAGGAGAATATAATTGTTGGGATTATTTACTTCGTGAGCAATACCGCCGACCATTGTTCCCAATGCTACCATCTTATCTGCCTGAATTAATTGCATCTGTTTTAATGCGTTTAATTCCTCTGCTTTTTTCAATTCGGTTATATCAGTTATTAAACCGTCGTAAGAAATTACTTTACCGGTCGAATCTTTCGAGAGTACAATTGTGTTCTTTACCCACCTAATGCTGCCGTCCCGATGCATAATCCGATGTTCTAGGGGTTTAACATCCACGCCCGCTAAAGCGTCGTTTGCTAATTTTATTATAGCGGGCTTATCATCATCGTGGACCATTCTATGCCAAAGATCGGGATCATTCGCGTGGTCAAATGAATTGTATCCGGTAACGTTAAAGCAACCCGGACCATGGTATGTTTCGATTGCAATACCATCCCGGACTTTTACTGTGTAGATATAATCGGTTAGATAGTGAAGCAACCGGTTTATTCTTCTGTCACCCTCCTCGGTTGTTATTTTTATTTTTGTCGCCAATTGGTGTTGTAATTATAATGAACGAAAATTTTTATAAATGTGTTGTTAACAGTTCTAAATTTCCGGCAGTTAAAAAACAATGTTATAAACCGTTTCTTCAGTTAAATCAGGTCGGCTAACGAACTGTATTCAGGATCGAAGAGGCGCCGGTACATTCTCATTGCATGTGAATCTGTGGCACCGGAAATATAATCGCATATCATTCTTGCCCGCTTTATTTTATTTTTTTCCGCACGTAATACTTTATCATTAAAATCCGGAAGAAGTTTGTTTCCGTTTAGTGCACGGACGTAGTTTTCTTCAAACCGCAAAAAAAGTTTTTCAAGCATGTGATTACCCTTAAACTCAATTTGATGCAATTGAGATGACCGGAAAACCAAATCAACGGAAATCTTTTTGTATATCTGAGCCCGTTCAAAAACTTCTTTATCAATCACAAGAAGGTATTTGTAGCGGTTCGTATATTTATCCATAAAAGTTTTTCGTTTTTTTAAGCTACAACCGCGCACAAACTCACCAATTAAAGCACCGAATTTTTTCTTGAAATTCCCGACTTTAATCCAGTTTATAATTTCTTCGATAATAATTTTTTGAGAATGGCTGAGCTTATTCTCTTCCTGCCAGCGGGAAAGTTTTTGAATATTTATAAAGCCGCCGGAGATACTGTCAACCAAATCGTTAATGCAATATGCTGTATCATCAGCCCAATCCATTATCTGGCACTCAATGCTCTGGAATTGATTCAATATTCCGGAATTGGAGAACTCTTTTGGTGTTTTTTTCCCACCGAAAACATATTCGATAATTTTATATTGATCGTCGTAAATGAAATGATTATCCGGATTCTTAAACATTTTGTAAGCTGCTTTGTATTTTAGAATTCCATCAACGAATGCGCGTGTCGGGTTCATTCCACGATGATGATCCTCGTCCCTGTAAAAAATTTCTGTTATCATTCTAAGAGTCTGGGCATTACCCTCAAAGCCACCGTATTTTTTCATAAGCAAATTCAACATTCGTTCGCCGGCATGACCGAAAGGCGGATGACCCAGATCGTGCGCAAGACAGATGGATTCAATCAGGTCTTCGTCAATAAAATATTCCTCGTTGAGAAGATTTTTTTCTTTAGAAAGAAGAAAGTTTGTAATTGCTCTACCAATTTGTGCAACTTCGATAGAGTGAGTTAACCGTGTGCGGTAGAAATCATATTCGCCCGGCAAAAAGACCTGTGTCTTTCCCTGAAGACGACGAAATTCCGAAGAATGAATAATTCTATCCCGGTCGATCTGGAATGGTGACCTGTAATCACTTTGGCGAGTGTTCGGTTTTAATCTTTGTAAATCAAAATCATTATAGAATTTGTTTTTCATTATCTTCATTCACATTTTTGTAAAGTGGTAGAACAATTTACTAAATATTCGACTGAATAATAAATTGACAAATAACCACAAACATCATAATCATTCCCATCAGAGCAGATTAAATACAACAACCGGGCGCCTGGCAATTACAATGATGCTCAACTTTGTAATTACAATTGTGCAAATTATCGGCGGGATCATCTCCGGAAGTCTTGCGCTGATATCGGATGCGCTTCACAATTTTAGCGACGGAGTGGCAATTATAATTTCATACATTGCGTTAAAACTGAAACAGAAAAGTAACTCACAACGACATACTTTTGGATTGAAACGCGCAGAAATTCTTGCGGCTGTTATAAATGCAGCTGTTCTAATCGTAATTTATATTTTCCTTTTCTATGAAGCGTTTCTAAGATTTTATGAGCCGCACAAAATTGAAGCGCAAACAATGGCTGTTGTTGCTTTCGTAGGATTGATTGCAAATATTATCGGCACATTCTTACTTAAACGCGATTCTAAAAACAGCATCAACATACGTTCATCATACATTCATTTATTGGGAGATTCAGTTTCATCTGTTGCGGTAATTGCAGGAGGACTTGCCATTGCCGTCTGGAATGTTGTCTGGATTGACCCGTTGCTGACAATTTTGATCGGAATTTACATCATAAAAGAAAGTTATGATATACTCGGCGACGCAATTCATGTTTTGATGGAAGGCGCGCCGTCGGACATTTCTCTTGATTTAATAAAAGTTGAAGTAGAAAAATTTTCTGAGGTAGAAGACATTCACCACATTCATATCTGGACGGTCGGCGATAACGATGTTCATCTCGAAGCGCATGTAAACATCAGCGATATGAGAATCAGCGAGAGTGATAAACTCCGAATGAAAATTGAACAGCTTCTCGAATCAAAATTTGGAATTTATCATATCACTCTTCAGTTCGAATGTAATCAATGTCTGGAAAGCGGGTTGTTGGGAAAACATAAATAAATTGAGAACCCTATATTTTTCAAACAATTAGTAGAGGGCATCAAATATGATTACTGGAAATATAGGTCCAAATCCGTTTACTCCACGTTCAGGACAAGAACCAAAAGTGTTTGCAGGGCGAGACAAAGAATTGATAATCTTTAAGAAGAGCCTTGAAGCTGCAAAAGTTAAAAAATTTGATCACTTTGTAGTGCTTGGTAACTGGGGAACTGGAAAAACAACATTACTTAAAGAGTTTCGAAAACAAGCGCAATCACATCGAATATTAAGTTCTTTTGTTAGCGTACATGAATTTACGGGCAACGATCTTTTAGCACCAACAATACACATGCTCACTCAAATTCCCAGAAATTTACCCGTAAAATTTGAATACATAAAAAGTTTTGCAAAACGCATGCAAGGAATAGGCATTACACTGCCAATAGTAGGCGGCGGTTTTGAGATAGGCGAGAAAAAGAAATTTGATGGAGATCCCCAATCTTTACTCATTCAGGGTCTTTTAGAATTGTGGAAGTCTATTAAAGAAGAAACAAGTACAGTTGTTGTTTTTCTTGATGATGTTCAGAACTATGCCGCTGTTCCCGAATTCATGAGCGTATTAAAAAATGTACTTAGCGATGAAGATATCTATGAAAAAACGGGCTTTCTTTTCGTCCTTGCAGCAACAGACGAAGGGTGGTCACAATTTCTTAAAAAATTTCATCCCATAGGTCGCTACTTTGTTCCAATTTTAAAACTTGCTCAATTTTCGGAAGAACAAACAATACGCATTGTTGAAAATTCTCTAGAAGGTACGGGTGTGACATTTTCCAAAGAAGTTCTTAGTTCTATTTATGAGTATACAGAGGGGCACCCGTATCAACTGCAAATTTTTTGTTCATATCTGTATGAGAATCAAATTGATAGCAAGGTCAACCTTAAGCAACTTAATGTTTCCTTAGCTCAAACCCTTGATGAACTTGGTCCCATCATTCTCGATCCATTATATTCTTCGGCGAGCGAACAAGAAAAAGCCGTAATCAAATTATTAAGTCCTTCATATAAAATTTATAACTTTGATGAAATTCTCCGATTAGTGAAAACAAAAAAGATTAATAAAAGCTCTCTTTCAGCTATCGTTGCTCGCTTATCGGAAAAAGGTTTGTTAACGAAGATAGAGCGTGGGAAATATCGAATTGTTAACAAATTATTTAATGAATTCCTCGAACAACAGTAAGTCTACAAAGTCTACAGACCAGTTTAGTTTTTGTAGACTGTGTCGACTTCAAGAACTGAGAATGAGGGGAGGAAAAATTCGGTATTCATCATATCACTCTTCAGTTCGAATGTAATCAATGTCTGGAAAGCGGGTTGTTGGGAAAGCATAAATAAAATTGAAAATTGAGAATGTAGAATTTTCATGTCTTCCGTTTCACCTTTCACTTTTCACGTCTTGCATCTAACGATTTAAATGCTACCGCATACATCTGAATTTGCTTCATCATTGCGCCGAGACCGTTTTTGCGAGTTGGCGAGAGGTGATTATCAATACCGATCTTTTTTACAAACTCCGGCGGAGATGAAAGAATTTCATCGGGTGTATGATTAGAGTAAACTCTGATAACTAGTGCAACCAGACCTTTTACAATAGCCGCATCGCTGTCGGCTTCAAATAATATTTTGCCGTCTTGTAGTTTAG
>JAJYXU010000022.1 GCA_021801605.1 Bacteroidota bacterium | reverse complement strand
ATGAATTGGCCGCCAGGATGATATTTATGTAACTCAGATTTTCTATCTGAGCAGGTGAACAGATTAAAAATCTGTTCTACTAGTAGCGCAGATATTCTATCTGCAAAGAAAACAAATGAGCAGATTGTTTTTATTAAAAAGCCTTGTCCGAAATATCTTTTCTGTAATGCATACCCTCAAAATTAATTTTTGAAAGAGCTTCGTAAGCTATTCTTTTGGCTTCAATTACATTCTTCTTCTCAGTAAATGATGTTATACTTAGAACTCTTCCGCCATTAGTTAATATTTTCCCATCCAATTCTTTAGTACCGGCATGATAGACATTTGCATTCGGAAATACATTTTCCAAACCATTAATAACAAATCCTTTTTCAAACTTATCAGGATAACCACCGGAAGCAGCGACCACACAAACAGAAGCACCGCCATTATACTTAATAGCATCTTTGTTTATCTTACCGGATGCAGCAGAATAAAGTAACTCTACAAAATTTCCGTCAAGTAACGGAAGAATTACTTGAGTTTCCGGATCTCCAAAGCGGCAATTAAATTCCACAACTTTCGGTCCTGCGCTTGTCATCATCAATCCGCAATAGAGACAACCGACGAACGGCATTCCCTTTTCACGTAAAGCATTTAAGGTAGGTCCGATAATTTCTTTTGCTACTATTTTGAGATCTGTATCATTTACAAATGGAGTTGGAGCATATGCGCCCATTCCGCCGGTGTTCTTACCTTTATCGTTATCAAAGATTCTTTTATGATCTTGGGCGGCTGGAAGCAAAATAAAATCTATCCCATCTGTTATGGCAAAAATGGAAGCTTCCTGCCCGGTCATAAATTCTTCAATTACAATTTTATCTCCAGCGCTTCCAAACGAACAATTAATAAAGCATTCCCTCAAAGCTTCCTTTGCGTCGTCGAATACCTCGGCTATCATAACACCTTTTCCAGCAGCAATACCATCTGCTTTAATTACAGTTGGATAATTAATCTTATGTAAATACTTTATGGCTGCATCATAATTATCTTTATCGAATACTTCGAAAGCCGCGGTTGGAATTTTAGATTCCTTCATTAATTTTTTTGCGAAGGATTTTTCTCCCTCAATCCGCGCAGCACTCTTCGATGGACCGAAAACTTTTATCCCTTCATTTCTTAATTTATCTGCCAACCCATCGATTAATGGTTTTTCAGGACCAATGACGACCAGGTCAATTTTTTGCTCCATGCAAAATTTAATAATCAAATCATGATCGTCTTGATTGATCTGAACATTCTCTCCCACTTGTTTTGTACCGGAATTACCTGGAATGACATAAAGCTTTTCAGTCGCATTACATTCTGCAATTTTTACTGCGAGAGCATGTTCTCTTCCGCCGGAGCCAATCAGTACAATTTTCATCATTCCGCCTTCAAATAAAACTGAAATGCTTTTATCAGCTGTTCTGTTAAAGTAATTCGATCATGTTTTAGTACAAACTCTTCATTTGGAGTAGGCAAATTCTTCTTCTGATACAAATCATGTATCTTAATTATTGCTTCTTTGATCTCGTGAATATCATCCGGCTGAGTAATAAATGAAGCACCATATTCTTGAAGCGCTGACTTGGCTGTCCCTTCAACTACACAGCCAAGAATCGGTTTTCGCATACCAAAATATTCGTAAAGTTTGCTTGTAGAAATTGTATCTGAGTTGTGGATTTTTCCAATCATCATCCACAAAACATCGCTGGCTTTTAATTTCTTAACTGTTTCTCTATGTTCCAGATAGCCATGGTCTCTAACAAATTCATTTATACCAAGCTCTGAAATTAGTTTCTTGTTTTCCTTGCGAAGATATCCTATGAATTCTAATTCAATATTAGCAGCAATATCCGGTCTTTCTACTGAAAGTTGTTTGAATGCTTTCAGAAAATATTCCGGAGTTATATTCTCATAAAATATACCGGCATAAGTCAATTTCATTTTACGAGATAATTCAATTTTTTCTTTAGAGCTTTCAAAATCAGCCGGGTCGAACCCGTGAGGAATTATCATCACATCGTTAAATGAAAGAAAAGGATAGGTCAATAAAATTTTTTCCTTGATCTTTCGATTGATCGCGACAACTTTATCTGCAGCTCGTAATGCTTTGTATTCCAGTTTCTTGTGTTTGTACTTGTGATATGGTGTTGGATAAAATGAAAAATGATTTCCGAACCAAAGATCGCGGTAGTCTACAAAAAGAGGAATACCGAATTCCTTTTTCAACTTCGCTGCGGTGATAAAACCGGAATAAGGTGGAACGGAAACGAAAATTATATCAAACTTTTCTTTTTGAAGAAGTTCTTTAGCCACTTTATATGCTTTCTTTGCCCATGAATTTTTATTATCAGGAATAAAGACCGCCTTACTAATTCGTGAAAGAGTCTTGCGTATAAATTCTTTCGGTATACTTACAGTTTCATACTGCTTACCAAGTATTGCATTAACATCAAATGCTTCCGTGCGAATAATCCTTACACCGGCTTCTTCTGCTTCTTTGAGCAAGGAGAAATCATGAGCAAAGTATGCAACATTGCCGGTTGTAATGACGGTCGGTTCCCAGCCGAACTTGCTCATATACTTTGTAAATTTTAGTGTTCGCTGAACTCCGCTTAAACCGAGCGGAGGATAATAGTAAACAATAACGAGTACTTTGAACATAGGATATTATTTATTTATGAAGATTTTTTTTCTTAACCGCTTCATTTCTAATCGATTGTGACTTCTAAAAAATTGATTTGACAAAAAAAATAAATTCATCCGTCGTTCTGGATTTAGTCCGGAATCTACTTTTTAGAGAGGTTGTCTCATAAGTAAAAATTTTTAAATAATAGACCGCTGATAAACACAGATTAAACAGATTTTCACAGATTTTTTATTTGAATAATTACTTATGAGACAACCTCTGAGACTAATCATTAATTTTTCAGAAGTCTTATATTAAAAAAAATCAAATGCGCGTTAGCTTTGAATTAGATTTTCTTAGTCATCTGATAATTAGGAGCTTCTTCAGTAATTAAAACATCATGCGGATGACTTTCTCGCAAACCGGCATTCGAAATTTTGACAAATTTAGATTTTGTTTTAAGATCTTTAATAGTCTTAGCACCGCAGTAACCCATTGCCGCTCGTAATCCGCCTATGAATTGGTAGATTGTATCAGACAAAGATCCCTTAAAAGGAACCCGTCCTTCAATCCCTTCCGGAACTAACTTCTTTATATCAGCTTCTACATCCTGGAAATAACGATCACTGCTTCCCTGCTTCATTGCGCCAAGTGAACCCATTCCGCGGTAAACTTTAAAACTTCTACCTTCAAATAAAACTTTTTCACCCGGAGTTTCATCAACACCGGCAAGCATACCACCCATCATAACAGTATCGGCTCCGGCGGCAATTGCCTTTGCAACATCACCCGTTTGTTTTATCCCTCCATCAGAAATCACCTGAATATTTTTTCCTTTTAACGCACGAGCAACTTCTATCACAGCGCTTATTTGAGGAACTCCAACTCCGGCAATCACACGAGTTGTACAAATTGAACCGGCACCAATTCCAACTTTCACGGCATTTACTCCACATGCTGCTAATTCAAGCGCTGCTTCTTTTGTTACGATGTTTCCGGCTATTAATTGAATATGTTTGAATTTTTTTTTAATCTCTTTTATTTTTTTTAAGACACCTTCCGAATGACCGTGTGCTGTGTCGAGAACAATTACATCAACATGAGCAGATACCAGCGCTTCAACTCTTTTGAGCGTATCTGCAGTAACACCAACACCAGCACCTACTCTTAATCTGCCAAGTTCATCTTTGCAAGCATTTGGGAATGTCTTTTTCTTCATGATGTCTTTGTAAGTGATCAATCCTTTTATGATTCCCTTCTTATCAACGACAGGCAGTTTTTCGATTCTATATTTATGTAGAATTTTTTCTGCTTCATGTAAAGTTGTTCCGAGAGGTGCGGTAATTAAATTTTCTTTTGTCATCAATTGACTTACAAGTTTGCTGCCTGTTCTCTCAAATCTCAAATCCCGGTTTGTAAGAATACCGACTAATTTTCCTTTTTCATCAATGACCGGAATACCTGAGATATGGTATTTCGACATAAGTTCTTCTGCATCTTTTATTGTTCTATCCGGAGTAAGAGTAATCGGATTTACAATCATTCCGCTTTCAGAACGTTTTACTTTATCAACTTCATCGGCTTGTTTCTCGATTGACATATTTTTATGAATTATTCCAATTCCGCCTTGAGCAGCCATTGCAATCGCCATCTGCGATTCTGTAACTGTATCCATCGCTGCAGAAAGAAATGGAATGTTCAGTTTGATTTCACGAGTTAAAAATGAAGAGATATCTGTCTGGCGCGGAAGAACAGTAGAACGTGCCGGAACAAGAAGTATATCGTCAAAAGTTAATCCTTCAAAATCAATTTTATTTTTAGCCATTTTAACCTCAATTTATATACAAAAAAGACCACAGAAAATGGACTCAGTTTTTAATCAAACGCTGCGTACCCGGTTATATCTTCACCAATGATAAGAGTATGCATTTCGTGTGTGCCTTCATATGTTTTAACAGATTCTAAATTTTGTGAATGACGCATTATAGGATATTCATCAAGTATTCCATTTGCACCAAGAATTTCCCGAGCAATTCGTGCAGTCTCAAGCGCTTTCTCACAATTATTTCTTTTTGCCATTGAGACTTGTGTGTGTTTTACTTCTCCTTTATCTTTCAGACGACCGAGTTGCAAATTGATAAATTGTGCTTTAGTAATTTCTGTAAGAATGTAAACTAATTTTTCTTGTGTCATTTGATATGCTGCAATCGGTTTGCTGAATTGAATGCGTGACTTTGCATAGTTTAATGCCGAATCGTAACATGCCATCATTGAACCTACGACACCCCACGCAATTCCATATCGAGCTTGATTTAAACACATCAATGGTGATTTCAATCCTTTGCTTCCGGGTAATATATTTTTCTCGGGAATAAATACATCTTGGAAAATTAGCTCTGACGTTACAGAAGCTTTTAGAGAATGTTTCCCTTTCATTTCAGGTGCAGTAAAACCTTTAGTTCCCTTCTCTATTAAAAATCCTCTCACTTCACCATCTAATTTTCCCCATACAACAGCCACATCAGCAATGGTTCCATTTGTAATCCACATCTTAGCGCCGTTAATTTTGTATCCGCCGTTAACTTTTTCAGCATGAGTAATCATTCCACCGGGGTTAGAACCAAAGTCCGGTTCAGTCAATCCAAAACAGCCGATCTTTTCTCCGCTTGCAAGTTGTGGCAGCCAGTAATCTTTTTGTTCTTCACTGCCGAATGTGAAGATTGGATACATTACTAATGAAGTTTGAACGGAAACAAAACTCCGAATGCCGCTATCGCCTCTTTCTAATTCCTGCATTACTAAACCGTAAGAAACATTATTCATCTCGGCACAACCATACTTTTGCGGTAAAGTAATACCGAAAAGACCAAGTTTACCAAGTTCTTTTACAAGATGATGTGGAAATTTTTCTTCGCGGTAATGTTTTTCTATTATTGGAATGATCCGGTCATCAACAAATTCACGGACGGAGTTGCGTACCATTATTTCATCTTCCGCAAGAAGACTTTCTACATTGAAATAATCTACGCCGGTAAACTTATTCATTGATATCTTATAGAATTTGATTTCAAAAATAGTAAATGTGGTATAGAAAACAATAGTAGTATCTATTCGTTTTCAGGATTCAAATCATTCAAGACTTTTAATATTAATTCAGATTCGAAACCGCGCGAGCTTAGAAACGAAAAAATTTTTGATCTCAGTTTATTCTTGTCTAATTCTTTCCGTTGTAGAAATAAGCTTTTTCTTTTTGCTAATTCAAATGCTTGTTCATAGCTCAAATCAGAATCAACATTCAACAGAACTTTATCAATTATCTTTCTATCAATTCCCTTCTTGAACAGTTCGGTTTTTAATTTATTGATGCCGATTTTTTTAACCGATCTTTCTTCTAAGTAAGCTGCTGCGAATTGTTCATCATCTAGTAAATTTTTATCAGTCAAATCCGCTAAAACTTTTTCGACGACCTCTTTTTGATATTTTTTTTTAACGAGTTTGTTTCTTAATTCGGAAGTAGAATGATGTCTTCTTCCAAGCAGTCTAAATGCCGAATCTTTTATTTTTAAGAAGCTGCTTTCAGAAATTAACTGTTCAAAGAACTTTTCATCAATCGGATCATTTTTCCGAAGTCCATTATCAAGCACAGTACGGTAATCGATAGTGACCGGTTCTCTATCATCAAAAATAATTACAACATTATTTCCCTTCCGCTGAAGAGCAGTTATGATCATCTATTACTTTTTCTTTGATTTAGTTTCCGTTTCTTCTTTCTCTTTGACCGGTTTGGAATGTTCTTCTTTAATCATTCCAAGAGCGGTTTTAACATCTTTCTCGAGTGAACTAAATAGTTCAGGGTCTTCCAGCATCTTGGCTTTTAATTGATCGCGCCCCTGGTAACGGTTCTCTTTATAAGTAAACCAAGAACCGCTTTTGTTAAGAAGATTCTTCTCGCTTGCAAGATCAATAATCTCTCCTGCCTTGCTGATTCCTTCATTATAAAGAATATCAAATTCAACTTCTTTGAACGGTGGGGCAACTTTACTCTTTACAATTTTTACTTTTGTCCTGTTGCCAAAAACATTTTGCCCGTCTTTTAACGCACCGACTCTTCTAATATCTAATCGAACTGAAGCGTAAAATTTGAGTGCGTTGCCGCCGGTGGTTGTCTCCGGATTTCCGAACATTACACCGATCTTGCTTCTCAATTGATTTGTAAAAATGACGCAAGTTTTTGATTTACTAATAGCGCCGGTCAATTTACGAAGAGCTTGAGACATCAACCGTGCTTGCATTGCCATCTGAGGATCACCCATATCACCTTCAATCTCAGAACGCGGTACAAGAGCTGCAACAGAATCTATAACAATTATATCCAAAGCGTTGCTTCGAACAAGAGTGTCAACAATTTCAAGCGCTTGCTCGCCAAAATCCGGCTGAGATAAAAGAAGATTTTTTGTATCAACGTTTAAACGTTTTGCATAATTAAGATCCATAGCATGCTCGGCATCTATGAAGGCGGCAAGTCCGCCTACTTTCTGAGCTTCAGCAATGATGTGGAGACACAAAGTAGTTTTGCCCGATGATTCAGGTCCATAAATCTCAACTATTCTTCCGCGCGGAACTCCACCGATACCTAAAGCATAATCCAATGTTAAAGATCCTGTAGAAATTGATTCAACGGCATTGATTACGCCGTCTCCCAATTTCATTATCGTTCCTTTGCCGTATGTTTTATCTATAGAAGCAATGGTATCTTCTAAAATTTTTAGTCTGGCATCTTTATCTACAGCCATGTTTCCTCCGTTAGTTTTTCAAATAAAAATTTTTCAATGATCTATAAACCGATCCGCTCGGTAATAATTTACTTTCGAAAAGAGTTACTTTGTTTGCCTTAAATTCAATTACGGGAAGTTTTACGTGTGTCAAAGATACTATTTTTTCGGAATCTTCATATCCCCGAAATCTTAATAATGTAATGTGAGACTTAAAGTTCCTTCTTTCTTTTTCAAATCCAAATTCAGCAAAAGAAGATTCTATCTCTTCAACCATTTTAGCCAACCGCTGATTTTCATTCAATCCAATCCAAAGAATTTTATACTCATCTCTTCTTTTGAAAACTCCAAACTCGCTAAAACTTAAATTCAGACCTTCGTAAGTGTCAGTGATTTTTTCCAGACTTTTAGAATATGATCCAATCATTTCTGAATTAATGTCACCAAGAAACTTTAATGTAAGGTGTAATTTTTCTTTCCCTTCCCATTTAATATTTCCTGCTTCGCCAATTTTTTCATCTCTAATTTTAAGAATTTCGGAAAGCGGATCATTTGGAATCTCGAGCGCGATAAATGCTCTAATCTTCATAAGAAATTCCGAGAAGATTTTTTCTCAGCATTTCAAGAGCCGCTTGCGATGTCCGATCTTTGTTCAATAAACGATCGTCACCAAAATGGTATTCATATGCAGTACAAATAGTGGCATCGCAAATTCCAATATAGACCAATCCAACCGGTTTGTTTTTTGTTCCCCCGGTAGGTCCCATAATACCGGTAACAGAGAGACCGATATCGGAACCGCTGATTGCTTTAACACCTTCAGCAAGTTGACGGGCAACTTCCATACTGACAGCTCCATATTTTTGAATTGTGTCTTCATCTACATGAAGCAATTCAACTTTTGCAGCGTTGCTGTAAGCAACAATTCCGCGCTCTAAGAATTTACTGCTGCCACTAATATTAGTGAGACGATTATTGATCAATCCGCCCGTGCATGATTCAGCGACGGCTAATTTAAGTCCGCGGTCAGTTAATAATTTTGCAATCACGCTCTCAATTGTGTCATCATTTTTACCATAAATGTATCTGCCAACTTTAGCGCGGATCTTTTGTTCAATCTCGTCCAATTTGTTATTTGCTTCATCTTCGGTTGAACATTCTACGGTAATACGCATCTTAACGCCAAATTGACTTGGAAGAAAAGCCATCTTCGCACCTTGAAGAAGTTCATCTAAATTTCCAAGACGGTCAAAAAGATTTGATTCCGGAATTCCGGTAGAAAGTAAATTACTAATAGCTGTAAAACTTTTCCTTTCGAACACCCCGCTAAGTTTTGGCAGGACAAAACTTTCCATCATATTTTTCATCTCATATGGCACACCCGGCATGCAAACAAATATTTTTCCTTTTTTCTCTATCCAATAGCCGGGGGCAGTACCTCTTCTGTTACGTATTGGTATAGCAATTTTTGGTACAAGCGCTTGACCGCGATTTGTTTCCGTTAATATTCTTGCCCGCGTCTCAAAAAACTTTTTTATGTCGGAAAGCACTTCTTCATTTTCAACCAATTCTGTTCCGAAGAAATTAACAACACATTTTCTTGTAACGTCATCATGTGTAGGACCTAATCCACCCGTAACAATTACAACATCATTTGAATCCAATGTTCTTTTGAATTCATTTAGAATTATCTCTTCATTATCCGGAACAACACTTGAGGCGCTAACCTGAATTTGTGAATTCGTTAACTTTTCACCAATGAACGCTGCATTGGTATTAAGTGTCTGTCCAATTAATATTTCATCACCAATAGTGATAATGTGTGCTTTCATTTTTTATTTAACCATAATGTTGAAAAAGTAAATTATTATTTGGATGGAGATGAAAGAATAAATTGCCGCCATAACATCATCAAGCATAATTCCCCATCCACCTTTAATGTTTTCTAATCTACGAGCCGGAAAGGGTTTACTAATATCCATAGCTCGCCAGATTAAAAATGCAAGAACTATCCACCAGATTTTTTTAGGAAGAAAAAGGAGAGTAATCCACATCCCTACAACTTCATCTATTGTACATTCTTTCGGATCTTTACCATAAAGTGCTTCAAATTTATCTGCAATTGGAACACCAATCAAAATGAATAACGAGATCATAAAAATCATCAGAGAAGGATTTTCAAATCCCGGTATCAGATAAATAATTAGCGCGGCAAGACTACCCCAAGTACCGGATGCAAACCTGAAATAACCGGTATAGAACCCGGAACCGAAAAGTTTTTCTACAAAATTAATTTTCACCTTTAATCAACTTAATAATTAAAAAACGATTACTGAATATATAAGTAATGCCTGTTATAACTGTAAATAATGTTATTAAGAACATGGTAATATAAATTCCGACCGGATTTAGAAGGAAGTCAAATAAATTCTTGTAAGAAGATTGTAGTGTTTCAAAAGTGTTTAGAGTGTAGATTAAGAGTAAGTAATAAAGAAAAAACATCTGCAAAAATGTTTTCAACTGTGCGGTACGGGTTGTTGTAAAAGAAACTTTTCGGTAATCGGTGTAAATTCGAATCAAAGTAATTAGAAAATCCCGAATTATTATAAGCAGAACCATCCAAAGTGGAAGTACGCCAACAATTACGAAAGCTACAAAAGCGGTTGATGTTAATATTTTATCGGCAAGCGGGTCCATAAACTTTCCCCACTCGGTAATATAATTGAATTTACGGGCAAGCCATCCGTCGTACCAATCTGTAATTGCGGCAATAAGAAAAACCACATAAGAAATTTGGATTGTCAGCGGTTCGCCCATTAGGAACAGTACAAGAAATACCGGCGTTAGAATTATTCTCAATATTGTTAATTGATTTGGGAGAACCATAATGTGAGTTTATAATTTCCTTTATAAGTCGGATATTTTTTTCAAGTAATTGAAATCGTAAATGCCTGTGTTATGATTATCTGCCCAATTAACTCCAACAGCATAATTGCCTACAATGTTAATACTTTTTAGAACAATTTGTTCATCGGAATAAACTTTTATATAATCATGTTCATGAGTATCTTCTTGGGAAGTGCAAATAGCGCACGGGCAAAATCTTCTTAAATTTGCAAGTGATATTGTTGTCCCGGAATTATCGTCCCATTTTATCTGTAAGTCTTTTTCTTTAACTTTTATTTCAACAGGAACCATCCTTAAACAATTTCTCCGGTTAATTTGAGCAATGCTTCCTGATATTTTCTGCTTGTATTCAGAATTACTTCTTGCGGCAGAGTAGGTGCAGGCGGCTTTTTATTAAAATTAACGGAGAGCAGATAATCGCGCACATATTGTTTATCAAAACTGTTTTGGGTCTTCCCTTTTTGATATTCATCCAGCGGCCAGAATCTTGATGAATCCGGTGTTAGTAATTCATCAATCAAGATTATTTTCCCATCGTAATACCCAAACTCTATCTTAGTGTCGGCAATTATTATTCCTTTCTTTAGTGCGTACTCAAATGCTTTGGAATATATTTTTATTGTTGTGTTTCTAATGAATTCAAACGCTTCCTTACCAATTATTTTTATAGCTTCTTCTGCTGAAATGTTTTCATCATGAAGACCTATTTCAGCTTTTGTTGAAGGCGTAAAGATCGGTTCGGGAAGTTTTTCAGATTCGACCAATCCTTCCGGCAATTCAATTCCACAAATTTTTCCGGTCTTTTGATAATCAATCAAACCGGAGCCTGTGATGTATCCTCTTACAATACATTCAATTGGAATTAATTCTGCTTTCTTAACCAGCATTGAACGATTGTGCAGAACATCTTTATAGGGTTGACATACCGGGGGATATTCATCTACATTCATAGAAACGAGATGATTTGGAATTATCTCCTGTGTGTATTCAAACCAAAACTTGGAGATACGGTTAAGTATTTCACCTTTTGAGGGTATTCCTTCGTTCATGATTACGTCGAACGCAGAGAGACGATCCGTAGAAACAATTAAGTAATATTCGCCAACATCATAAACGTCCCGTACTTTACCGCGTTTGAAGAGTTTTAGATTGGTGAAATCAGTTGTTGTGATTGTTTGAGGTGACATATTTCCCTTTCAATTTTGCGGCGGAAATATAAATAGTGGCGGTGCAGGATTCAACTAAATAGCTGTTAGCTTTTAGCTATTCTAATACAAACTAATTCTAAACAGTTTTAATTCTCTATCTAATTTTTTTGAGTTGCCAACTAAAATATCTAGAAATTGCCAAAATTTCTTACTGTGATTTTTGATCTTTGTATGAGCCAATTCATGAAGCAGAACATAGTCAATTAGATGATCGGGCAAACGCATTAGATGAATGCTGAGATTTATATTATTTCTTCCAGAACAACTTCCCCATCTGCTCTTAACATTTTTTATAAATAACTCGCTAAATGGCAGTTTGTACTTGTCCGATAAATCATTTAATCTTTTGGGCAAATATTCTTTAGCTTCTTCCCTATAAGCGGTTTCAATCCCTTTTCTTATTGCCTTCTGTACTATAGATGATTTCGCGTCCATATCGTCCGGGTAATGAATTTTTATAGTTCCGTTTCTGACTTTGACAGAAATTTTATTCTTCAAAGATGA
>JAJYXU010000026.1 GCA_021801605.1 Bacteroidota bacterium | reverse complement strand
ACCGGAATAATATGAACTCAAAAATCAATTGGCAGTTTACAGCTAAGGATGCAAGAATAAAATTGAAAAGGCTTTACCCGACACTACATAATTGACGAGACACTAGAGACCTCTGAAAAATTAAGAATAGAACGCGAATGACTCAGATTAAACGGATTAACACAGATTTAATCCGCGAAAATCTGCCAAATCCGCGTCATCTGTGTGCTATTAAAAATGTTGCAGTCCTGTACAATTCTATTTTTCAGAGGTCTCTATTAGATCATGGCAGTCAATTATTTACCCATTGTTGATAACAGTATTTACTTTGGGATATTTGAAATTTGAGTAACTATCACTTAACTTATAATAAGTTCTATCTAAAATTCATCAAGATATCCGGACTGCTGATGGTTACATAAATTTTTTAGGGCTGGTTTTAATGACAAGGAATTCTAAACCAATAATAAATATATGGCAGGTGCTTACCTTAATAGGCATTACAAGTGTTTTACTTATTGCCGGTGCATATTTTTATTTTTCATACGAATCAAAATCTATTCGCGCAAGTAAACACCGCGAAATACAAGCTATTGCGGAAATGAAGATCCAGCAGCTTATACAATGGCATAAAGATAGAACAGCGGACGTTATAGTTATTTCACAATCCCCCTTCTTTCAAGATAAAATAAAAGAGTGGATTGGCAATAGAAATAACTTATCATTAAAAAAAGAATTGATCGAACAATTGAGTTTGCCAAAAAAAAGTTACAGATATGAAAATATTTTTATTTCTTCTCCAAACGGAAAATTGCTGTTAACTCTTAATGATAAATTAGTAAAGATTGATGATGCCACTTCGTTAAAAATTATTGACGCGTCAGAAAACAGACAGTTAACATTTACAGATCTTTATAAAGGCACTCTTCATAATAAAATCCATTATGACATTATCGCGCCAATAATTAACGATCAGAAAGTTACTATTGCGGCTTTGGTATTCCGTGTTGATCCCAAAGAGTATTTGTACCCCTTAATAAAATCATGGCCCACGCAGAGTACAACCTCCGAGACATTTATTTTTAGAAAAGACGGCGATAATATTCTATATCTCAGCGAACTGAGCCGTCTTAAAAACACAAATCTCAATTTCCGCATACCTTTAACAAAAAAAGATGATCCCGCAGTTCAGGCAGTTTTTGGTAACAAAAGAATATATGAAGGGAAGGATTACCACGGCAATGATAAGATTCTTTCATATATCGCACCGGTTCCTGGAACCCGTTGGTACATTGTTGCTCAAATAAATCAAAGTGAAGTATACGAGGAACTTTATTTAAGAGCTCTTACAATTATAATATTTACAATCGGTTTAATTCTTTTAGTTAGTGCCGGATTAATTTTGATTTACAGAACCCGCCAGAGAAATATTTTCATAGGGCTTTTTGTAAAGGAGAAAGAACTGCGGGAATCTCACGAAGAGTTTAAAACAATCCTCTACAGTATTGGCGATGGTGTAATTACAACCGATATCAACGGAAGAATTAGACAGATGAACCATACCGCGGCAGAATTAACCGGATGGAGCGAGAAAGATGCAGAAGGAAAACCATTTGAAGAAGTTTTCAATATCATTGATGACGTTACGCGTAGTAAAGTTGAAAATCCTATTGCAAAAGTGTTAAGTCAAAAAGTGGCTTCCGAACTAACTAACCATGCTCTCCTAATTTCCAAGAATGGAAATGAGATACCTATTGCTGACTGCGACGCACCAATATGCGATGATCTTGGAAAAATTGAAGGATCGGTTTTAGTCTTCCGAGATAAAACCAAGGAACACTATTCAGAAAAAATTATCCGCAAGAGCGAAGCAAGATTGAGAAGAGCAGAGTTCGTAACAAAAGCCGGGCACTGGGAACTTCATCTGGATTCTGGAAACATGATAGTTTCCGAAGGCGCCTCTAAAATCTATGGTCTTAAAGGAACACAATTGAAAGCTTCTAATATTCAAAAAATGGCTTTGCATGAGTACCGTTCAAAATTAGACGACGCCTTGCGCAAATTGATTAATCACGATAACCCGTTAGATATTGAATTCAAAATTAAAAAAGCTGATACAGGCGAAATTGTTGATATTCATGCCATTGCAGAATATGACAAAGAGAAAAAGATTGTGTTCGGTATAGTCCAAGATATTACTAAAACCAAACAGTTTGAAATAGCTCTGAAAGATTCTGAATATAAATTCAGAACACTGGTCGAGAATATAAAAATTGGAATTTATTATAGTGATTTCACAGGTACTTTTCTTTATGGCAACAGAGAAGCTGAAGAGATAGTGGGCTATAACCGTGACGAGCTGATAGGAAAAAACTTTATAGAATTAAAACTTCTCAGCCAGAACCAAAAAATTAAAGCCGCTTTACTGATCGGAAAATCTACCGGACCGGATGAATTTATCATTAATAGAAAGGACGGCACTCAAAGAATTGTTGAAATAAGTACGAATGTAATAAATACAGGCTCTCAAAAAATAGTGTGCGGCGTGGTACTGGATATTACAGAACGTAAACAAGCCGAACAAACTATCAACCTTCTTGCACAAGCTGTAAGAAGCACAAGCGATTGCATCAGCTTAACAGATACCAATAATAACATAATATTTATAAATGAATCTTTTCTTAAAACTTATGGATATGAAGAGAAAGAACTTATTGGTAAGAATATAGAACTTGTTCGCGCATCTAATAATCCAGACCCTTCTCCTGAAGTTATTAAAAATGCAACTCTACAAAACGGCTGGTTTGGTGAATTATTGAATAGAAAAAAGGATGGAACTGTATTCCCGATTTCCCTTAGTACTTCCTCCGTATTGAATGAAAAAGGAGAACCTTACGCACTTATCGGTATAACAAGAGATATCACAGATTATAAGAAAGCAGAACAAGAACTTGAAGAACACAGAAATCACTTAGAAGATTTAGTTGAAACAAGAACCAAGGAACTTGACAGAACAAATAAAAAATTGCAGATAGAAATTGAAAAAGAGAAAGAAATTGAAATGATGCTCCAATATTCTTTAGAAAAAGAGAAAGAACTTAATGAACTCAAGACACGGTTTATCTCAATTGCTTCTCATGAGTTTAGAACTCCATTAACATCCATATTATCTTCGGCGGAATTGATTAAGAGATACGGGAAAAAATGGAGCGAAGATAAATTTAATGAACATGCTGAAAAAATTATGAGTTCAATTGAATATTTGACAGACCTGCTTGACGATGTCTTAACTATCAGCCGTTCTGAAAGCGGAAAAATAGTTTTCAATCCGCTAAAGATTGATTTGCACCTTTTCTGCAGGGATATAATTGAAGAGTTAAAATTTAATGCGGATAAAAACCATAAGTTGATTTTTAAATACACTGCCGATCAAGAAATATTTGATCTCGATCCAAAACTAATCCGCTTTATTATAACAAATCTTCTCTCCAACGCTTTCAAATATTCTCCCAAAGGAAGTAAAGTAGAGTTATTAGTTTCTTCAACTTACGACAGCATATTGATAAATGT
The DNA here is from genome assembly GCA_021801605.1 of Bacteroidota bacterium. GTDB lineage: Bacteria > Bacteroidota > Ignavibacteria > Ignavibacteriales > Melioribacteraceae > Fen-1258. The sequence continues at coordinate 8,504 of JAJYXU010000026.1, read as the reverse complement.
AAAAGATGAAGGTATTGGAATTCCAGAGGAAGACAAGGCGCACCTCTTCGAACCATTTTATAGGACTCATAATGTCGGCGAAATTGAAGGTACAGGACTCGGACTCTCAATTGTTAAGAGAGCAGTGGATTTACATAACGGGGTAATAAGTTATCACTCAGAACTTGGAAAAGGCACCACATTTAATATTAAACTTCCCAGGAAAATAGATGAATAAAAAAATATTAATCATCGAAGACGAAAAAAAAGTGCGGGAGAATATCGCGACTCTCCTAACCGAAGAATGTTACACAGTTATATCATCTAAAAACGGTGAAGAAGGAATTGAAGCGGCAATAAAAGAAGCACCCGATTTGATAATTTGTGATATAATGATGCCCGGCATAGATGGATACGGTGTTCTGGAAAACTTATCGCAAAACGAATTTACACAATCCATCCCATTTATTTTTCTTACAGCAAAGGTCGAGCGCGATGATATTAGGAAAGGAATGCTGATTGGAGCAGATGATTATTTATTTAAACCTTTCAAAGCAGATGATTTACTCAAATCAATTGATACACGCTTGAAACGTATTCAGACATTAAAAGGAGATTTTGTTAATCCGCAGCAATCGGCATCTTCCGCTAGTCTTACAAATGATGATAAAATATTTGTAAATGTTAATGGTAAACCTCACCTGGTAAAAATTAATGAAATCCTTTTCATTTCAGCCGAAAGCCAATATACTTCCTTAAAATTAATAGATGGAAAATCCTTCCTGGTAAGAAAGTCAATAAATAGTTGGGAAAACCTATTGCCAAATAAAAATTTTTTAAGAATTCACCGCTCTACCATTGCCAATCTTGATTTCTTAATAAAAATGGAAAAATCTTGTAACTCGAGTTTTTTAATTTACTTGAAACACGTTGCCGAACCTTTCGTGATTAGTAAAAGATATTCAACAAAAATTAGACAAAATATTGTTTGATTTTTTATTGAGAAAAATTCCGCAACATTTGATGATCGTCTTAAACAAGGATAGGTATTCAAGAACTCTTTCGTCAATTTTTACAAACTAAAATAATTCTTTAACGCAGCTATTGCGTCGTTCTGAGTCGAAAACTGGTAATTTTTAAGCACACAAGAACAAGCAAGGGAGTTGCGTCCTTTTTTTTGTTACATTACCTTGTAAAGTGCACACTTGAAGAAAGAAATATTTAAAAAAGAGATATTCGTAATATATTTTTCAAATGATTAAATAAAATCAGGTATAAAGTGACTTATACAATAGTTTACGAAAAGATAAAAGAGAGCAATTTCCCGCCAGGATATTTTTATGCTCACATTCAAAGTCTATATTTAACAACTCATGGATTGGGAATTGAAGGTGCCGAGCGTGCAGCAAAAGATTTATTAAAACTCTGGTTGGAAGAGAGAAAATCTAATGGTGAAGTCGTTTAAGAAAAATTTATTTGCTTCCAACACAAGCCGAATAGCTTCTTTTAGATTTTCCCTAACTTCTTCTATTGTTTCTGCTTGTGTATTTGCACTGGGAAGTTCCTCAACAAAACCAATATATCCTTCCGAGACTTTTTGAATTATCGAATTAACGTATTGAATGTCAGCAACCTTTTTCCGAATTTTAGAAAGTATTAAATGATGGACAAATGAACATCAAACCGAAACTGAATCATAAAGTTTATCTTGAAACCCTCCGGCGGATGAGCAACGAACAAAAATTGCAAAAAGTTTTTGAACTATCATCTTTTTCCAAAAATCTTTTCCGGGAAGGATTAAGAAAAACTTTTTATGATCTCACTGAAGAACAATTCAACGAATTATTTTTAAGAAGAATAAAGAAATGCTACAACAGAGACTATTAGAAAAGGTCACTGCGTTTCTCAACAGTAATAATATAGGATATATGATTACAGGTTCAATCGTTTCAAGCATTCAAGGCGAGCCAAGAAATACTCACGATATTGATATTGTGATAGAACTGAAAAAAGAAAATATCATTTCACTTCTCAATGAATTTACGGCTCCCCGTTATTATATCTCTAAGAATAGTATTGAAGAAGCGATAGCGAAAAAGGCAGGTTCAATATTATTGATACCGAAGAAGGAGATAAGATTGATTTTTGGTTATTGAGTGATGAAGATTTCGATTTCGATAGTTCTAGATTCTCAAGAAAGATTGAAATTCAATTTCAAAAGCTGAAGTTTTTTGTTAGCACGCCGGAAGATACTATCTTGGCAAAACTAAGATGGGCTAAATTATCCGGCGGAAGTGAGAAACAGATGACAGATGCTATCAGAGTTTACGAAATCAACTATAAGAATTTTGATTTTGATTATCTAAAAAATTGGGTTAGTAAATTGCAGATACAAGTTGAATGGCAAAATCTTTGCAAGGAAGCTGAACCACTAGAATTTTAAAAGCAATTCTTACTTCTCGCTTTTTTCCTCTCACGTTTGACGCTTGACCTTTCGCATTAGCTCAGCAACTTTTCTTAATTTTTGATAACTTTGAACCCGCTAAAATGAGTATGTTTGATTTACAATGAGTGAATATCAGTTAAAAGATAGGGAAAAAGAGATTCTGCGGTTTGTGATTCATCAATTTATCCTAACTGCAAATCCGGTTGGATCACGTAACGTTTCGAAGAGGTACGATATTGGTCTTTCTCCGGCTTCTATTAGAAATATTATGTCCGATCTTGAAGAGACAGGATTTCTAGATCATCCGCACACTTCTGCCGGAAGGGTTCCAACGGATAAAGGTTATCGATTTTATGTTGATTCTCTAATGGATCCGCCTAAGCTCGATCAAACTTCAAAAAAAATTATTGATGTTAACCTGAGCTCTGCACCAACTGAAACTGAAGAACTTCTGAGGGTTACTTCCCACATTCTTAGCGATTTAACAAATCAGCTTGCAATGGTTACTTATCCAAAATTTGAGCAGGCAGTTCTTCAAAAAATTCAAATAGTACAACTCTCGTCTACAAGAATTTTAGTTGTTGTGAGTATCAATTCCGGAATGGTAAAAACAATTACATTAGAGATTGATGCCGAAGTGAGAGAAGAACAAGTGTCAACGGTTCAGCAATTATTAAATGAACGTTTGACAGGTTTACGTTTCTCTGAAATTAGAAATACGATCGAAGAGAGAATGAAAGATTTCAATTCGGAATCTTACCGACCGATAATACGAGTATTTTTAGATTCGGTTGATAAAATTTTTACAGACCAAAGCAGTGAAAAAGCAATTATATCCGGCACAAAAAATATTTTGAAACAGCCTGAATTCGAGGATATGAATCAATTTCAAAGTGTGATAGAACTTATTGAGAATAAAGATATCATCATTCATATACTCGATGAAAAAAAATTTCCTATGGAAGACGATGTATCAATAACAATCGGTCAGGAAATTCGCGAAGAAAAACTTTCTGATTACAGTATGATTACAAAAGAATATAAAATCGGCGATATGCACGGCACACTGGGAATTATGGGGCCAAAGAGAATGGACTATTCTAAAATTGTTGCCGCAGTTGTTTACATTGCCGAACAACTAACACAGGAATTTACTAAACAAAGATAAATTAATAACAATGGAAGACGAAAAATTGAATAAACAGAATACTTCTAATAAAGAAACAGATAATAAAATTCCAATTGAGAGGGAAGAAAATTCAAAAGCGGAAAACGAAAATCAAATCAGTGAGTTAGAGTTAAAAGAAGCGGAGCTTAAAGCACTGGCTGGTAAGATAACGGAAATTGAAAAGCAAAATTCAGAACTCAAAGATGCGCTTTTAAGAAAGGCGGCTGAGTTTGAAAATTACAAACGCCGTAATGAAAATGATCAGCTTAACATTATTAAATATGCGGCTGAATCTTTTATCAGAAATATATTGCCGGTTTACGATGATCTTGAACGTTCACTTTCGCACATTGATGAAGCCGTAAATCCTGTTGGTACTGCGGGCGGTTTTGATTCAACAAAAAAAGGGCTAATGCTTGTTTTTGAAAAATTCGGGAAGATTCTTGAAAATCAAGGCGTTAAGAAAATTGATGCTAAGGGAAAACCATTTGATGTTCATTTTCATGAAGCATTAATGCAGCAACCCGCTGAAGGCGTTGCCCCGCATACTGTACTCGAAGTTTTAGAACCAGGATATATGTATAAAGATAGGGTCATTCGGCACGCTAAAGTTATTGTTAGTCAAGAGATGGATCATACTCAAATTCAACCGGATAATAGTTTGGACAGTAATGAAGTTAATTCAACAGAGCAAGAATAAAGGAAAGTTTTAATGACAAAGAGAGATTACTACGAAGTTTTAGGTGTAAGCAAGAATGCAACACAGGATGAGATCAAAAAATCGTACAGAAAACTTGCAATGCAATTTCATCCGGATAGAAACCCGGGTGATAAGCAGGCAGAAGAAAATTTTAAAGAAGCAGCCGAAGCTTATGAAGTTCTAAGCAGCGAAGAAAAGCGTGCAAAGTATGACCGCTTTGGACACGGTGGATTAAAGAGTGAACCAGGCTTCACAAATGTGAACGATATCTTCAGCCACTTCTCGGATATTTTCGGGGGATCTTTTGGCGGCTCAACAATTTTCGACGATTTTTTTGGCGGTTCTCAACAACAAAGATCCCGTCAACGTTCAACTGGGCATCCCGGTTCAGATTTGAAAATTACTTTGAAGTTGACGCTTGAAGAAATTGCAACCGGCACTACTAAAAAAGTTAAAATAAAAAAATATAACAAATGTTCTACATGTAATGGTTCCGGTGCCAAAAGTTCATCATCGTTCAAAACATGTTCTGTTTGTAATGGTACAGGGGAAATCCGTCAAGTGTCCAGATCAATCTTCGGTCAATTTGTGAACATTGCGCCTTGTAATAATTGCAGCGGAACCGGAAGAATTATTTCCGAACCATGTCATACTTGTTCCGGCGATGGACGAGTGCAAGATGAATCTACTATCAAGATAAATGTTCCTGCTGGCATCTTTGATGGAAATTATATGACTTTGCGGAGTGAAGGAAACGCAGGAAAGAATAATGGACCGGCTGGAGATATCATTGTTCTCTTTGAAGAACTTCCTCATCAATATTTTACACGCGACGGAGACAATGTTATACATGAATTATTCATCAGTTATCCGGAAGCGGTTTTGGGAACAGAGGTAGAAGTTCTAACTTTAAACGGCAGAGCTAAATTAAAAATTGAACCCGGAACTCAACCCGGCAAATTTTTAAAGATGCGGGAGAAGGGAATTCAACATCTTAATAGTCACGGCGCAGGAGATCAGCTTGTTAAAATCAACATTCACGTTCCTAAAAATGTTACTGCAAAAGAAAAGGAAATGTTGAAAGAATTGCAGAAGCTTCCGAACATGAAGGTTTCTAATTAATAACTCAGTCTAAAAAATAAATTGGAGGGCAGATGAAATCATTAGAAAAATTTTCGAAGAAGATTGGTTTTACTTCAACAGAGACAAATGTTGTCCTTTTTATTTTGACGGCATGTTTAGTAGGCATTGCAGTCAACATTATTAAAGATGTAAAGAATGATAAAACGTTTCTTGAGTTCGATTACAAACAAGAAGACAGCTTATTCAACGCAGCATCCGGCGGTTCCGGAATAGAAGATTCAGCAGTTATTCAAACAGAAAAAAAGATTGCTTCTAAACCTGAACTTATGGATTTTACAAAAGGATTTAAATTCAATACAACGGAAAAAACATCTTCTTTACAAGAGAAAATTAATTTAAATGAAGCAAATATTTCGGAATTGATGAAGCTGCCCGGATTAGGACAAAAAACAGCCGGCGCATTAATAGATTACAGAAACAAACATGGCAAAATAAAATCTTTGAATGAACTGCTGAATGTCAAAGGCATTGGGAAAAAGAAATTAGAAAAAATTAAGAATCTGATTTTAATAGAATAATTTTCTTTAAGAAATAGAATTGAGAAGCCGTGTTTAACAATCATGCCGGGATTAATTTAACCGAATCAAAACTTCAGCTTGTAGAAATTGGCTACAAAGATGATTCATTCTACCTGGAAAATGTAGACCAGACTATTCACACCGAAAATTTTACTACAGCATTAACCGAAGATAAACTAATAGGCATTCTGCAATCTTCATTCAATAAAATTGTAAAGAGAAAACCTTTCACTTCCCGGAATGTTTCTTTTGCTTTGCCTAATAATTTCTTCAAAATTTTTGAAGTGCCGTATGACGATTCTCTTGTGAAAAAAGATTTACACGATCATTTCCGTTGGGAAATATCCATTCTCTTTCCCGATTGTGACAAAGATAATTTTTTTATTCAGCATATCGAGATAGATAAGAGCTCGGTTTGCCGTGAAAAAAAAGCAATTATTTTTGCGGTAGATAAAAATTTAGTGGTTGCCATTAATAAATTCTGCGCTCAGAATTCACTTGAATTAAAATACATTGATAATGTTCACCTTGCATCCAACGCTTTTTTATATTTGGATAAACGACAAGTAAATAACGACTTCACTCTAAGCATTTATATCGACCAAAGATATTCTTCCATCTCTGCAATTGACGGGGTGTATCCGTTCTTTTTCAAAAACCTTGATCCGGCGGTACATAATATTTTTGACGAAATGACTTCTGTTGTCAAGAAATTAAGTGAATATAATTTATCTATTGCGGATTTTAAGACTGTCCTTCTTTTTGGACAAGATCTTACCGAAGAGTTTGAGAGTAAAATGAAAAATTATTTTGGTCACGCGCTTAAAAAAATAAATCCTTTTGAGTATTTAAAAACCGAAGAGAACGTTTTAAATAATCCGCTCTACAAAATAAAATTCAATTCATTTGCTGCCGCAACCGGCATTGCTATAAGAATGGTCTGATGAGAATCATTGCCGGTAAATTCAAAGGACGCACTATAAAATTTCCCAATTCAAAGTTGGTACGCCCAACCACGGATAAAAATAAGGAATCAATTTTCAATTACTTAGTTCACACAATTGAATTTGAGGGGATAAAAGTTTGCGATATCTACGCCGGTTCCGGTTCGCTTGGTCTGGAAGCTTTGAGCCGGGGAGCTGATGAAGTTCATTTTATTGAAAAAGATTTTCACGTTTCAAAAATGCTGCAAGAAAATATTTCATCACTCAATGCCGATGACGTGTGTAAAATATTTAGAATGGACGCAATAAGATTTTCAAAAATTGCAGATCATGAAAAATATAATCTCATCCTTGCCGATCCGCCATTTTTCAAAGATGATATTCATTTAGTCGTTAAAAATATTATGGAGAAAAATTTCTTAACCGAAGATGGAATTATGCTGGTAGAAAGGTCAATCCAAACTAAGAATAAAGATGAAGAAGCGTTTGGATGTGTACATTTTAAACGGTTAGGAGATAGTTTAATTTATCTTTTCGAAAATAATTCCGGTGGCGCAGAGTAATTTTTATAGGATCGACTTTTTTATTTAGAACAAAGAATTATATTTTAGCTGCAAACAAATTAGAGTAATTATGGCAAAAGTTATTTACCCCGGTACATTCGATCCCGTTACTAACGGTCACATCGATATTGTGAGTCGTGCTATTGAACTATTTGACGAAGTGATTGTGACAGTAGCAAGAAATCCCGGTAAGACTTCTCTATTTACCATTGAAGAACGTGTGGAAATGCTTAAGGAAAGTTTAAAGGATTACGAACGTGTTGTCGTTGATTCGTTTGATGGATTGGTTGTTAATCATGCTAAGCAGGTTGGCGCTGTTGGAATTATCCGCGGTCTGCGTGCTATAAGTGATTTTGAATATGAATTTCAGATGGCATTGATGAATAGAAAACTTGCCGGCGAAATTACAACAATCCTTTTGATGCCGCACGCAAGGTATACATATCTCAATTCAACAATTGTTCGTAACCTTGCACAATTTCAAGGAGATGTTTCAGAATTTGTTCCGCCGATTGTTGTAGAGAAACTGAAGCTTAAATTTGGAAACAAGGAGGGGTGAAACGGTGGAGTAACAACAATCAAATTCAACAGTGGGTCGCTACATCACTGTTACAGGCAGATAAAAAATTTAGAAGAGTGAGAGGATATAAATCGATGGGGGTGTTGGTACCGGCACTTGAATTATATACAATAGAAAAAGGAATTGACACAATGCAAAAAGTCGGTTAACTTACTTTTTAGTTAAGTATCGCCCTGGGAATTTCAACTAAGAACGGGGCAATATCAGAAATTAAACATTACCGAAAGTCTCTACACTATTTTACAAATTTTGAGCATAAACATTTTTAGCAATGTCTTTATTAGTCACTCACCTTACGCAATATTATAAGTGATCTTGATCTTAATCGTGCCCACCAAAAGAACGGTGGGTAAACTGTAATGCTTCAGATGGAAATGGAATTTCCTAAATTAACAACAATGTAAAATAGGAGATATCCATGCAGCAAAGAAAGCACTACACCGCAGAGCAAAAAGTAATGAGA
>JAJYXU010000013.1 GCA_021801605.1 Bacteroidota bacterium | reverse complement strand
CTTGCAATTTACTTTCTTTCCACTTGCCCCCTTTGTTATACACTTTAAGACTATAACTAATTTTTGTATGAATTAGAGCAGAATCAACTTCTAGATAAATTGTAGGATTGCCGTCTGTAGTTTGCGTATATTTTTTTGTGAATGTTTTATTCACGTAAAGTTCGTAGTAAGATAATCCTTGACCACTGGCACCATCTGCAGCTTGATAATTAATTACATTTTGTCCGACCTTTACAGTATCTGCTGTCTTGGGACTAAACACGTCAATTGTCGGTGTAGTAGAAGTCTGAGTATCAGTTACAGATTCTACGCATCCGAACAGAAAGCTGACGAAAAACAATACCGAAATTAAATAAGTAAATATTTTTTTCTTTAGATGGTTCATCTATTTATTTTTTTTATGATATATAATTTAATGAATGAGAATCAGTTTTGATAGAGATAATAAACTCAATTTTCAATATTATCGAAATCAACAAGTAAAGAACGGGATTCATGTGCTTCCATTTTTTCCAGATAGAAATAGATAGTTTGTCCCTCGTTTGCCAATTTGTATTTTGGAATTTTTGTATTAATAATGTCGGAAGATACCTCTACATTTTTAACTTTTTTGTTAAGGTTCACTTGAATAACCAATTCATCAATCTTTTCATTTCTTGGATTTGTAAACTCAACTGCAATCCGGCGTTTACTTCTTGTCTCATACCTAACTTCAACACCTTGCCGTCTCATCCACCATGTCTGCAATTCCTTTAGAGATGTAATCCACATCTTTTTATTAGCTGCATACTTAAATATATCACTAATTACAGAAGAATATTGAGGCTGCAGTTGGTAATCGGTATGAATTTTAAAAACATAAAGTCCGCCTTCAAATAAAACACGGTCAACATCTTCTTCATAAGTGTATCGTTGAAAATTAGTATTCACCAAACCATAATTACGCACAACCTCATAATCATCACGAGCTGTTTTTGTAATAATCATTATTGGTTTATTATTCCGAACTCTGATTTCCGGTACCGAGCGGTCGGTTAATGAGTCTGTTACCAGGAATTCATAATTCTGTGACGCCATAGCTTGAAGCGTGTTATCGTCATAATAACCATTTAATGGCATTATTGCTTTCACAGACTTACCACTAATCTTACTTAATGTATCAGTAACAAACTTGAACGTTGAGAACTGTACCTCTTTACTAAATAATTTGTTAACTGTGTCCTGAGGAGATTCGATAAACCCTAAATCAATAATAGCACCTAATTCACCTTTTTTTGTCAAAGATTTTACAAAACCTGGATTTTGAATTGCGACAGTTGGATCAATAAAATATGTTACCGGTGTTTTAGTGGTATTAAGAATATTTGTGAGATTATAGATATTTCCTGGTTGATCTTTTATGGTTGGAATCAAAACTAATGCTGCATCATACTGTGCAGGCCAATCTTTTACAAATGCCGTGGGTTGATAAATCAACCAATTAACTGAATTATTAAAAAGTCTCTCAAAAAAAATGTAATCTTTTTGAACACCAATCACTGAATTAATCTCGAACCCGTACCAAACAAATCTACCTTTACCGTATGTTCCGTATGAAATGCCTGCACTTTTTTGAATTTCTTCTCTAACTAATCCTGCTTCTCTCCTAAAATCGTACCAAAAACTTACTTGCGTTGTTCTTGGCTCTACTACTTCAGCATAGATAGGACGATCCCACGTTGCAACCTTTAATGCGTAGCCGGTAGGAATCTGAGCGGTAATAGGAAGGTTACCGCGTAATGTATGAACTTTATAATATTCTTCCGGTTTAATTTCGTGGTTAAAATTCATTCCAAAAACTTCTTTAAAGAAATCCCACCCTCTCCATTTCCCTTCATCAGAATAAGTAGCAGGTCCACCGGTAACAAAAATACTTCCTCCATTTTCAACATAACGTTTCAACTGCATAATTTCTTTGTCACTCAAAGACTTGGAACCGGGTAAAACAATTAATTTATATTCAAAATGTTCACCGAGCTCGATAGTCTGATCTGTAATTACATCATAATCTAATTTTGCATCTTTTATCTTCTGTTTCCATGTATCAACATTGTCCTTTAACCATGTACTTCCGGGGTTGAGCATATTCTCGGTATATTTCGAATAAAGAATTCCAGCTTTCCCCTTTTTCTCACTTGATAGGAATTTTAGATTTTCTTTTGTAGGCAGAATTTCTCTCAGCTCGTAATTTCCATAAATATTTTTCACTATGAGGAGAAAAACTAAAAGAGCCGAGATTAGTAAAACTAACCCACTGAGAAAAATTATAAGATAATTTACCTTAAGCCCTTTGGCTTCTTTTACCGCCACCTCAAATTATCCTCTTGTTTGCGATCTTGACTCGATGGATCGACATAACCTTCATTTGTATAACGCATAAATTTTTTCTTTGGACCCGGGCGTTCTGTTTCATTATAACGTGCTGATTCTCCGGTTGGCTTTTGATATCTCTCACCATATGTAGGCGGCGATGTTCCAACAAAAGTTGGTCTTAATTCCGGACCGCGTGACGATTCTTCGTATGGTATATTTGAAGGTTGGCGTTGATATTCAAAACCAAACTCCTGTTGTGGTACATCAAATGTTCTCCGCTCCGGCGTAAGTCTCTGCTCTGACATAAGAGGGGCTGGGGCTAACAATTCAGCCGGCAAAGCAGCCGGTTGTGCAGCTTGAGTTGCAACACCTTTACGCTCTCTAACTTTGTAAAGAATGTAAGCTCCCACAGAGAGTATGAATGTGGAAATCGTTGCAACCAAAATTATGAGAGAAAGTATTGGAATTAATTCCATAAAAACCTCTATTAAAATCTTTTTGTTATTTTGAGGCGACAGCGATGGGAACAGTTTTAGAAGATGACCCTGGAGAATTACCTATACCGATTCTTTCTAATTTTCCCCAGGTCATTCTTACACCAAGAAATTCTTCAACTGTTGCCATAGCTTTTGTAACATCTATTAAGAGAATGAAAACAATTCTGTATATAATTGCATACGGTACTAATCTGAATTCTTCTTTTTCTGCCGCTACACAATATACGGCAGCCATTAAATCTAATACTGCAATTCCTAACCACCATAAAAAGATGAAACTTGATAAACCGTAAAAAATTGCAATAATAATAAAATAAAAATTTACAAAGATATTCATTGCAGGCCAAATTAATGCTTCATAAAACATTGACCACAAAATCAAACTGTTATTAAAATTTACAGTGGGGTTGAAAAGATATCGTTTATGTTTTCTGATGGCTTGAAGAATTCCTCTTGTCCATCTATATCTTTGTTTTAATAGCTGATATATAGTGCTCGGAGCTTCAGTATAAGCAATAGCGTTTGGTTCATATACAATTCTCCAACCATGGGCTAAGATTTTAAGTGTTACATCAGCGTCTTCGGCAAATGTGTCACTCGAATAGAAACCCGCATCCCTCAATGCTGCCTTTCTAAATAAACCTATGGGACCAGGAATAATATTTACCATTTGAATAAATCCTTGTGCGCTGCGAGCCATGTTCAAACCTTCTAAATACTCAAGAGCTTGAAGATCGGTCAGTATTTTTTTTCTATTTTGTACTTTTACATTACCTGCAACGGCGCCAACAGCCGGATCAATAAAATGTCTTACAGCCATTCTTAAAGAATTTGGAGTTAATTGAGAATCTCCATCCATGCATAAAACAAATTGAGCTTCAGAATATTGTATCCCGGCATTCAATGCTTTGGCTTTACCACCATTCGGTTTATTAATCATCGAAACTTTAATAAATCCGTTTCTACCCTTCTGATTGCCCACTAACGATTCTCCAACAACTGCAGTATCATCAGTCGAACCATCGTTGACGATGATAATTTCATAGTTCGGATAATCAATATCGAGCAATGATTCAATCGAATATCTTAAAACCACTCCTTCATTAAATACCGGAACAATAATAGAGATGAACGGATAATAACCTTCTTTTGTTTGAACCGTATATCTTGTATTATAAAAATACGCCATGAAGAGAATGCCGAAATATCTGATTAGCAAAATAAATAAAAAGATAACCAACGAAACAATGGATGAATAAACAAATAATCCACTCCATGTTAGAACGGTTAAAGGAACAGTCAATATGATGGTGATAATTAATAGGAGAGAAATAAATCCTGAAATGAAAATTACTCTTAGTTTTTCAGTTCCAAGATTTCTTTTTGGCGGCTTGACCTCTCTATTATCGAGGGCAATCTGATATTTTTGATTTTTTGAGTCCACTATTATTCTTACATCGGATATTAATCAATTTAATTAGACAAAGATGGTGCCATTAAATCAAGCGATTAAATCGAAATTTCAAAACTATTCTGGTTTTTAGATGTTCCAAGATTAAATTAATAGTAATTTTGACTCATTAGGAAACAAACTTGAAACGAATATAGGTTTTTTATTAACTTGTTGCAAGAGAATAAGTTAAAAGTAACTCTTAAAGAAAGAGCACAGAATAATCTTATAAACCATTTTTAGTAATAGTACCATTCTTACATCAGTAAAAAATGAAGAATTGATTATAGGGTATCTCTAATAACTTCAAAAGCTAATCTACGAAAATCCGTTTTTATCCGTTTTATTTGTGTTCTATTCTTTAAATAATAGTTTTTAGAGATACCCTATAGTAAAAATTTAAAAAACTACCCAAAAAGCGTTTAATGATGCAGTTATATTTTTATAACTATCCCCGTATCTGGAATTATTGCCATAACCAATTTTCCCTACAATGGTCAAACTAACAATTGGATTATAAACTGCTTCACAGGATATCTCTTCAAGAGTAAAATCTGCCGAAGGAACATAGCCAATCTTACCGCCAGCTTTCAATTTCAAATTCCTTAAAGTCCAGTTCCATTCTCCCCAAAGACAATGCGAATCATAATTCTGAGGTGAATAATAGCGTACCGAAGTAAATGCATAGTCCGAGAAAAAGTATTCGTATCCAAAAATACCATCTTCAAAAAACTTCCTACCCAGTCGAATTTGAAAATCATTTCCTTCATTGCCATCATCTAGTCTAAAATAGTTATAGAATCCGGAGAGTTTCAATACTTCATTATAATTATAGATAAGATTCAAACGGTAGTAATCAATATTAATCCGTGACATAATTAAATTAGATGAATAGAGCGTCATCCTTGCATCATTATTTTCAAAAGAAAGTAGTGCGGAAAAATCATTTTCATCATCATACTTAAGTGTTATATCACCAATACTTTTATCAGGTTCTCCGAATATTTCCCAAATGCCATAACTCCCTTTTAGAGAAATATATTTTGAGAAATATATTCCGGCAATTCCTTTCAGTTGGGTGAAGTCTTTATCAAAGATAGAATTATTTAGATTTGCCCGCGTTACAGATGCGCCGAGAGATAGAAAGCTGAAAAAAACAGCTTCCGCGTTTATTCCATAATTCCATAGCCGAAATTTTTGATTATCACTATAATAATTTGAAAATGGGGAAATGCCCATCTTGTTTGGTAAGAAGAGAGAAAAGAAATTTTTAATATCCGAAATACCGCGGCTTAAACCAGAAGGCGGCAACCAGTTTATTCTTTCTCTTACCGTTTGTGATTCCACCGTATCTTGAGACTCATTCAACAAATTATAATAAACACGTTTTGCGTCACTGTATCTTTCATTCATTACATAAGCGTCCCCCAAGAAGATGAGCTTTTGATTCAGATCTTTTTTGAGAGGAATGTCTATAATCGATTTATTTATTTCATCAAATATTTTTTCTGCTTTTTCTAATTTTTTATCTTCCATATAATTATCGCCCAATAACATCATACGTTCGTCAATCAACTGTTTTTGTTTCTCATCCTTAGCGTTTAGTTTAAGATCACGGTAAATTTCTTCAGCTTTTTCCAAATGAAATGTTGAAGTGTAAGCATCGGCTAAAATTAAGCGGGCTTCATCATCATCCGGCTTCACTTTACTTAACAATTCCAACTCTTCAGCTGCTCTAACAGAATCTTGATTATAGTAATAATTTACTGCGCGTTTAATAGAAAGAGAATAATCATATTGCTGATCCAGAGCTTTGCTGTAAGCTTCGATTGCCTGAGTGTATTTTTTTGCACAAGAGCAGATGTTAGCGTATTCGATCAATTCGTCCCGTGTAATTACTGATTGCTTAGAAATATATTTATTATATTTTTCAAAGGCATCACCACATTTACCTTCAGTAAATAAATTGTTGGCATCAACTTTCAAAGAATTTAAAGCGGCTAACTCATCATACTCGGCTTTGTGCAAAACAAGATTCCTTTCGGATCTTTCAACATCCGGACTGTTAGGCGCGACTTGTTTTGCTAAGTTTAAATATTTCTCTGCTTCAGGGAAATTAGTTTTCCAAACGTAGAGTGTTGTTAAAGCCATCAACGCATTCAAATCATTCGGACGGTTGCCAAAAACATTAAGCAAATATTTTTCAGCTATCTCAAGGTCGTTAACTGTCATGATACTTATCTGACCGCGCAAAAGTTGGTAATCTAAATTGTCCGGGTTAAGTTCTAATAATTTATCAATTTGTACTGTTGCTTTTTCCCATTCATAATTCCATGCGCAATATTGCGAATATTTAAAACGTGCATCTAAATCTTGATCATCGGGAATGTCTTGTAGGTACTCTTCTAATATTTCAATTGCACTATTGTAGTAGAAAAGATTTCCATATGCAGCTGCTAGTTTCATAACAGCTTCTTTATCTGACGGGTTTTCTTTCAGCAATTCAGTATAATGATCTACATCTTTGCTAAAAGTGCTATCGCGGTAATCAGTAACTATTTTAAATTGAGTTTTAAATTTTTCATCATCCTTATATGCGGTAGAAAGATATTGTAGTTGTTGATAAGCATCCTCGTAACGATTAGCAGCAATAAGTTCATCTATTAGATCAAAACGTATTTGATAATTTTCCGGTTCGTCATTCAGAAGTCGAAAAGAACGGTCAATTTGAGACTCGGCTCTTTCTTTCACTTTTTGCTTTTCTTGATATTGTGTTAAATACCCTTGCCGGTTGGAAAGTTTTAATCCTTCTTTCGCTTCTTGAAAATTTGGTTTAATCCTAAGAGAGGATTTAAAAGCATCTTCTGCTATTTTAAATTTTCCTAACCATAAAGCAAAATAACCGTATCTACTCCAAATACGCCAATCGTCCGGATGAAGTCCGATATATTTTTTTAGAATTCTTTCCCCTTTTGTAATTGATCCGGTTTTTGAGAGAATTTCTGTGTACCGGATTATTTCATCTGCTGATATGTTTTCGTCTCGTTTTAAATATTCATCATACCAAACTTCAGCATTTCTCCAATCTTCCAGCCAGCGATATGATTTACCAATTTCTAAATAACTGATAGCATTATTCGGATCTGCTAAAATATCCCGTTTGTGTCCCTCAATTTTCTGATTAAGTTGTTTATACCATATAGCAACTACGCGGTCCAAATCTTGTTTTATCTCATTATTGGCAGGGTCTAATTTTCTTGCCCTTCTTAAATCTAAAACAGAATATTGATATTGCTTACTCTGTTCGTAACTAAGTCCCCGTAAATGATATCCTTCTGCACGACCAGGATTAGCAGCAATGAATTTATTAAACTGATCTATTGCTTCTTCAAACTTTCCTTGACGCATCAAAAATTCGCCCTGGCTTTTTAATGTCTCGGACTTGTTTTGAGAATGGATTGTAGTTGCAGAAATGAATATAAGGAATAGAAGTATTTTCAGATATGTTTTCATTACCCTATAAATTTATTGAGCGGCTGATAATTTTGCATAGAATTTGCATCAGAATTATGGATTAATTCCATCATCGATTCTGCGTTTTCTATGCGTTCATCCACCTCAATATTATATATGGAAATAAAATCTAATACTACACTAATATAGTTTTGGTCATGGCTTGGCAAATTGTTTTGCATGTTAGACATTAGATCAATAGAGCTCTTTAAATTTCCTCTAACCAAAAGGACAATAACTTTATTATCTACAATACAAATTTTATCCTTCTTGCTTGTAGAAAGGCGAATAGCATTCTGTAATTGTTGAATAGTCAGCAAACCTCTAAGAGGTGCAGCAGGATCCAATCTGAATGAAATAAGATTAAAACTTTGTCCCGTACTTTTAAAAAGAGCAATTTGATTATTAAGTATCAAAAGAAAATCATTATAATTATAAAGGTTCGAAAATGCGTACGGCTCTGACGGAACATCTATTCTTGTCGGCTTATTAAAACTGCGACCTCTCGGCATTGCTGGAAGTTCTTCAGTAGTTTTTGTGGGAGGTGAAAATTCTGTTGTTACTCCTTTATACGGCTCAATTCTATAATTATCTGTAAACTGTCCTTCGGTATGTCCTACATTCGGCGTGATAGTAACTTTTCCGCCTTGAAACCGTTCTACTCTTGTTTCTCCCTCTTTTTTTAATTCTATTGTGGCAGTTACATTTTGAGAGAGACCTTCAACAATTGAATAAGCTTTTTTTGTAGCAGGTTCACTAATAATGAACAGACTTGTAATGTCTTTCTCTTCAATCATTTCTAATGTATGAACAAATGCGGCTTGTAAATAATCTAGATTTTTAAATCCAACAAATGGGGTCAACTCGTCAAAAATTATTCTTGATGGGCTGTATTGATCTACAACTGTAACTATATCATTCAAATATTCAACGAGATAATCATCTGGATTATACATGTCATAAATTCCATTCGGCGGTGCAACACGAACAACAATTATAAGATTTTGATTCATGTAAGATTGAATATCGAAATTCAGAGATGCTGCTTGAATCATCAAATCTTTAGGGCGCATTAAAGTAAAATAAAGACATACTTCAGAAGATTTTGCAGCTTCAAGTGCAAATTGCAGACCTATAAGAGTTCTTCCCGATTTACGAGGACCAACAAGCATGTAGCTTCCACCTTTGTAAATTCCACCCCAATTTTTATCAATGAAAGAAAAGCCAGATGGTATTCGTCTTATACTTCCAAGCATAACATTTACCTAATAGATTTTAGACTGCTGATTAAAACCAACTAATATGCCAGCAAAACCGCATAATTCAGATTAAAATCAGCGTCATTATATGTTTTAAAATCCTAAAGTGAGAATATAGAAGTTGCTGATTCATAATAGTACAACAATAAAATTACTTACGAGATGATAAATTTCCGAAAACAAAGATCGCCGTAGCATTTCCGCTTATAGTTGGTTCGTTAGTTATATAATCCATCCTATCATCTCTATAGTAAGATTCGTTCGTTTGAAATTTAGCATATTTATCTGCTTTCTCGAAAACAATTTTCGATTTATCTACAAATTCTTTTGTAGCGGGACCGGCAGCAAATCCGCCCGGAAGTCTCCCTTTTATTTTAGCAATTTGATGATGGAAATTAATTGTAAAATTTTTGCCGATATTTGAAATAAAACTTACACCCCACGGATTTCTTCCAAGAATAAAATCTCTTTGGAACACAGCAACAGAATCGAATTTAGTATCGTTAGTCAATTTTTTATAAAGAATGTTTTGCAGAGTAACGCCAAGTAAAGTAACATTCGTTCCCCAACTTATATCTGTTCCTTTACCAAAAAGATTGTTGTTCTTATTTTTATTGAACACTTCAAGATTATTTTTAATGAAGTCCGTGAATCGAGGGATGAATTTTGCAAGTCGGTAATGAGCAAGTGAATTAATATTTCCCCAACTCCACCAATAATCGGAATTAGCTGAATCGGCGTAAGTAGTTGCATCGCTCAGATAGGATGATTTAAATGTTGTCATGTAAAGTTCAACGGCACCAAGAGCAAGTTTGCCCTCGTATTTTTTGTCCAAATACTGTCCGCTGCCGCTGCTATCGACATCGGCTACTTTATTCCTAATTGAATAAATATTTTCTGCTGCACTAATACATTGATTTGAAAATTCCGGATATTTTAATTTATCGCTCCATATTCTAGAAGCCAGCGCCATTGTTGCAGAATAAATGCCTATAAGATTTTTCCCCATGCCCACAAAAGCCGGACGATCAAATCCAAGCGGATCGTCTTCAGGTGAACGCCAACCGACATCGTGGTCCCGTAAATTTTGAACTTGAGTTACTAATTTATTTTTTTCATAGTAACAACGCAGCATCCAATCGAGACCAACTTTTGCTTCTTCAAGAATATCGGGAATTCCATTTTTATTATTATCAAATCCAAATTTAACCGAGTCAAAATCATAAGAAAACAATAACAGATAAGTTGAAAATGCGGTTGTGTTCAGGAATTTCACGTAGTCGCCTGCATCATGCCAACCGCCTGTAACATCAATTGTCTTTGCAATAGTTTGCTTTCCATCAATAACGCTTGTGGCATCGGAAATATGGCAAACTTCATGAAGGAATGGATTTGTGTACCCGCATCGTTGGACTCTGAAGAACTGAAGTAGAGAATCTGCAAGTCCATCAAAAACATTTTCGCTAATCTTAAATGAAAAAGTTTTCTGCTTAGCATACTGGAAATAATAATCTCCAGCATTTTTGATCTGGCTGAAGTCTATTAAATACGTGAAAGGAAAATTTCCATAAGCTCCTTGATTCATTCCGAACAAAATGGAGATAACTTTTTTTTCGCTCTTAGCATCAATAATAGAGATAGATCTTCCTTCCATATTATTGGTGGAAAGAACCACTGCAGTTTTAATATCATTAGGAGTAAATCCAAGTTGGTTGAAACGAACAAATATTTCAGGTTCAGCTTTAAGGTTTAACGTACATCCCGGGAGTGCACCTAAAATAAGGAAATACAAAATTATTTTAACACGATGAATCATTAGCTGCTTTCCTTTCAAAGTATTTTTTTTAGTTCGTTTGTAAAGTGCATCTGTATTTCACTTAAAGACACTTTGTATTTCGGCACTAAGTGGTTAATATTTTCGTCTTCAATGTCGTCAATATATGTCAACAGCATCCCAAAAACTTTTTTTGTAATACCGGGAATATATTTAAGAGCAAATTCAAGCATAGAATTCAAAGAGTATTTCTCAATATTCAACACGTACAAATCATAGTAATCTCTAAACTTAGCTCTTAGAGAAAGGGCGTTTATTTTCATTGCACATAACAAGTCTAAATCTGCCGCATATATATTATTCTCTATCTTTTTTCTATTAGTTTTAAGAATGTCCCAGTCGTTGGCAAATAAAGTTACTTTCAAACCGTCAATAAAGATATCCAGGTAAGCATGTGTGTAATTAGTTATTTCCACTTTCCTGTTTTTTGAAATCTTTTTTATAAAACTGTCTGTTTCCGCTGGAAGAGAACTGCTCCATGTAAAAAAATCAAGGTCTTCCGATAACCGATGATTCAAATAATATGCAACAGCACTACCTCTCACAAAAGTAAAATCTGCAAGAAAATTGTAGTTAGAAAGCTCATAAAATAAAGCCCCGGTTTTATCGGTCGTGAATTTCATATATCCGTTCAATTCTTTTTTTTGTGTGTTTCTTGAGATATACATCTATTTTTTTATCTTCCAAAGAAATATTAAAAATAAACCTGGCAAGAAAAAAATTCAGTTTTCTAAGTCTATCATCGGGCAAAAGCGCTTTTTCCCATACGGCTCTGCACTTATCAATCCCATATTCCGCTATAATCATTTTTATAGAATCAACATCGGCATATTTAAGAGCATGTTCGATAAGAATATTTACTTCTTTCGGCTCTTCGGAATAACTCCAATACAAAGTTTTCTTACTCATATTTCTTAATTACAGTTTATTGCGGAGATACTTTATTGTAAAATAGCTGATACAACATAGCAAGTCCATAGTTTTAGATACCGAAAAATAATAAAATAGTTTAGAGTCAAGAAATTATCTACTCTGAGACCTCTGAAAAATTAAGAATAGAACGCAGATGACACAGATTAAACGGATTAACGCAGATTTAATCCGCGAAAATCTGCCAAATCCGCGTCATCTGTGTGCTATTAAAAATGTTGCAGTCCT
>JAJYXU010000157.1 GCA_021801605.1 Bacteroidota bacterium | reverse complement strand
TCGCGTTTTACAATGCTGAGAATTCTATAATTAAACATTACGTACCTCCTTACCGTTTTTTCCGTTGTCTTCATGACCGGCAAGTTCAATAAAAATCTCTTGCAGTGAAATATCGTTGGCGTCAAACTTTTTTATTGTTACATCTTTATCTAAAAGAAGTCGTAACAACTGCTGTGTTTGATTTGGCTCTTTCAATTTAATGCCGGTTGTGTTTCCGTAGTTAGCTATCTTATCAACAATCGGATTTCCGTTTAAGAAAGAGATGTCGCCTTCGTATGTTAAGCTTACGTTTTTCTGTGCGTATTTTGATTTAACTTCATTTAGCGCTCCTTTCAAAATGATTTTTCCGTGATCAATCATAACAATATGGTCGCACATCTTCTCAGCAAAATCCATTAAATGAGTAGAAAAGATTATAATCTTTCCTTTCTGTTTCATCTCAAGAATAATTTCTCTCAATAAATTTGTATTGATTGGATCGAGACCGGAAAACGGTTCATCCAAAATTATAAATTCGGGATCGTGTAAAATTGTTGCTATGAATTGAACTTTCTGTTGATTACCTTTTGATAAATCTTCTATCTTCGATAAACGTCTGTCGTACAATTCAAATCGTTTTAGATATTCATCTGCTCTTTTGTGAACTTCCCGCCCTGTTTTTCCTTTAATCTCAGCAAAGTAGAGCAAGATATCAATCACTTTCATTTTTTTGTAGAGACCGCGTTCTTCAGGTAAGTAGCCGACTTGATTTTTGAATTCCTGTCCCACTTTAACTCCGCGCAAAACAACCTCGCCGGAATCCGGAAGGTAAATATTCATCATCATCCTTATTGTAGTTGTTTTGCCTGCGCCGTTACGTCCGATTAGTCCGAATATCGAACCTTCGGGTACTTCAAACGATGCGTTATCAACCGCGACGAGCTTATCGAAAGTCTTGGTTAAATTTTTAACTTCGAGCGCGTACATTAATTCCCTCGTTTATATTAATTATTGTTTTATTAAAAATAAAATAAGAGTAAGAACAAGAGCAAGGTTAAAGCAAGAAACTAAAAAGATAATTTTTACGTCAGTGCAAAATCTACTGCCGCCATAGAGTGAATTTCAAGTGTGTTGAACAATGGCAATGCGGAATGCTCCTGTTTGATAAGCAATGGAATTTCAGTGCAACCGAGAATAATTCCCTCAGCCCCGTCAAGTTGTAATTGCGCCATGATCTTTCTAAAACGCGCTCTGGATTCCTCTATAAAAATGTTTTTCAGCAATTCTTCTGAAATAGTTTTCTGAATAAAATTCCGATCCTCGCTCTCCGGAGTTAAAACGTTAATATTTGCTTCATTCAATTTCGATTTATAAAAATCCATCTCCATTGTTTGTTTGGTGCCTAGCAATCCGACATTATTTAATCCCCGATTTTTGATCGCTACTCCTGTTGCCTGCGCTATATGAATTAGAGGAACATTTATTTTCATTTCAAGACGTGATGCATATTGATGCATGGTGTTGGCGCAAAGTAAAATGCAGTCCACGCCAGCGGCAATTAGTTTATCCGCAGCATTACTGATCAATGAGAAGACTCCTTCTGAATTATTTTTCTTGTTAAATGAATCAACTTCACCGTAATTCAGCGATAAGAGGATACATTTTGAGGCTTCCAATCCCCCAAGTCTCTTATTGATCTCTTCATTAATTTTTTTGTAGTACTCAACAGTTGATACCCAACCTGTGCCGCCGATAAGTCCAATAGTCTTCAATTATCCAACTCCATTACCAATGTTCATAATCTCTCTTAAGAAAAGAAAGTGCGACCCGAGAGCCGCACTCACAATCAAAATTACCAAATCTTTACAATCTTATCATCCGGGCTTCTCATCGGGTCGCCGGGTTTAACATCGAATGCTTTAAAGAATTCAGATAAATTCTGCAACGGTCCAATAACTCTTTGTGCGCTTGGCGAGTGAACATCTGTCTTTATCTGTAATTTTAATGCTTCGGGGCGGCTGTTGGTTGCCCAAACCTGAGCCCATCCAAGAAAAAATCTTTGAGCCGGAGTAAATCCGTCAATAACTTCTCCCTTTTTAAATTGGTCTGTGTTCTTGAACGCTGCAAAAGAGATTGTTAATCCCCCAAGATCTCCGATGTTTTCGCCTATTGTAAGTGCGCCGTTTACTTTGAATGTATCGATAGCAACAAAATTGTTGTACTGGTCAATAAGCTTTTGAGCGCGTGCTTTAAATTTGTCGGCATCCTCTTTTGTCCACCAATCTTTTATATTTCCAACCGCATCATATTTTCTGCCTTGATCATCGAATCCGTGAGAAATTTCATGACCTATGACTGCGCCCATTGCGCCGTAATTAATTGCGTCATCGGCATATTGATTAAAAAACGGCGGTTGAAGAATTGCTGCCGGAAAAGTAATCTCATTTTTTGTCGGACTATAATTCGCATTGACGGTTTGCGGAGTCATGTTCCAGTCTAATTTATCAACAGGTTTACCAATCTTATCTAAGTTTACTTTCCTCGCCCACTTGCCCGCTCTTTCTAAATTTTTTAAATAAGAATCGCGTTCAATATTTAATGCGCTGTAATCTTTCCATTTATCCGGATAACCTATTTTAACTCCGAACTTGCTTAATTTGATCAATGCTTGTTCTTTTGTCTCATCACTCATCCACTCCAATCCTTTTATGCTTTCTCCCATAGCAACAAGAAGAGCGCTTACAATTTTTTGTGCTCGTGTCTTTGCTTCCGGCGGGAAATATTCTTTCACGTAAATTTGTCCAAGCAATTCACCCATTGTACCGTTGACCGCACCAATAATTCTTTTCCACCTGGGCGGCATTGCTTTAGCGCCCGCTAAATATCTTTGCGTGAAATCAAACCGTTCATTGACAAACGGAGAGCTTAACGCCCCGGCAGCATCACGAACAATATTCCATTTCAGATAAACTTTCCAATCGTTCAGAGGAACTTGATTAATCAGATTGGACATTGCTGTTATAAATTTTGGTTGAGATACTATAACCAGATTAATTCCCTCTACTCCCATATTCTGGAAATACAAATCCCAATCGAAACCGCCTGCAATTTGTTTTAGGTTGTCAATTGTCATCTTGTTGTAATTTTTTTCCGGATCTCTATTTTCAAGCCGGGTATTAGATGCTTTAGCAAGTTGAGTTTCAACGTTCATTATTGTTTGGGCAAACTTTAATGATGTTTCGGCGTCAACATCAATTAATTTGAACATGTTGGCAACATGCTGGAGATATTTGTTGCGGATTTCTTTTGAATGGTTATCATCTTTGGTATAGTATTCAACATCGGGCAAGCCGAGTCCGCCTTGAGAAAGATATGGCGCCATAACGCTGCTTTTTTTTGCATCATCTCTCGCAAAAAAATTAAACAGCGCACCCGTACCGCTTAGGTGCATCTCTGCAAGAAATTTTATTAAATCTTTTTTAGTCTGAAGCGCATCAATTGCTTTCAGCTCTGGTAAAATTGGTTTGTAACCCTCTTTTTCAATTCTCACAGAGTCCATTCCGGTTGCATAAAAATCGCCAATCTTCTGTTCGGCAGAACCTTTTTGCCAGTTTTTATTTGTTGAGACAGCATCAATAATTTTTCTAAGCCGCTTATTATTTTCTTCAGCAAGAATTGTAAATGAACCCCATCGCGTTTGATCATCGGGTATTGGATTATTTTTTAACCAACCGCCGATTGCGAATTGATAGAAATCCTGTGTGGGTGAAACCGAGCGGTCAAGATTTTTTAAATCAAAACCACCTTTTTTTATTGCTGCGTCCTGTGCAAATGCTGTTATCGTAAAGACAGAAACAATAATGAATGTGAATATGAAAATTGTTTTTTTAGACATGACTATTCCTTATAGATAATTAAAATAATGGCAACAATTAGACGAGACGAATCTACTAATGTTGGCAAGAAAATTACAAAATTTATTTGAATTGAGGATTTTAATTTATGGACTGGTTTAGAGCTTTCTTCCAAAAATCGATCTGTTTTTCAACTTCCTTGGGCGAAGTGCTTCCTTGAGATTTTTTATTTTGAATGCTTGAACGGGCTGTAAGGAGTTCGAAAATATTTTTTTCAAACTTTGGTGATATTCGTTTGTATTCAGCAAGAGTCAGCTCATTCAATTTTTTCCCATGATCAATACAAACCGCCACAATTTTTCCAACAATATTATGTGCCTTTCTGAACGGAACATTTTTATGAACGAGATAATCAACCAGATCCGTTGATAATAACAAATCTCCGTCCAGTTCTTTTTCGAAACGATCTTTTTGGAAACGGGTGTGTTTTAAAAGTTCGGATGAAAGATGCAGACAATCTTTTGTTGTATCTACAGCTTGCAATAGATGAACTTTGTCTTCCTGCATATCGCGGTTATAAGCTAGCGGTAATGCTTTCATGATTGTAAGAAGACCAAAGAGAGAGCCATAAACCCGTCCCACTTTTCCGCGAATAAGTTCGGCTATATCCGGATTTTTTTTCTGCGGCATCAAACTGCTTCCGGTTGAAAAGGAATCATCAAATGTTGCGAAAGAAAATTCTTGAGAACTCCACAACGCTAATTCTTCGCTCAAGCGGCTAAGATGCATCATTACAATCGAACAAGCGCTGATAAGTTCGATCATTACGTCTCGGTCACTAACAGCATCAAGAGAATTTTCAACAACTCCATTCATTCCAAGCAGCTTTGCAGAATATTCACGGTCAATCGGCAATGATGTGCCAGCGAGTGCGGCGGCGCCAAGAGGCGATTTGTTTGCGCGTTTCATACAATCGTTCAATCTTTCCACATCGCGGTCTAACATTGAAATATATGCAAGCAGATGATGCGCAAACAAAAGCGGCTGCGCACGCTGCAAGTGTGTGTACCCGGAAATGATTGTGCCTTTATGTGCTTCAGCTTTTTTTAGTAGTGTTTTTTGAAGCGCGCGTGTTAGTTTTACTAATTGTGTAATTTCTTTTCGCATATATAATCGTTCATCAAGAGCAACTTGATCGTTTCTTGAACGCGCGGTGTGTAATCTTTTCCCCCGCTCGCCGATTTTCTCAACGAGCCGTTCTTCAATTAGTGAATGTATATCTTCATCCCGCCAAGAAAATTTAATCTTTCCAGAAGAAATTTCTTTTCGTATCTCTTCAAGCGCTCTTAAAATAGCTTTACCGTCGCCCGATGAAACAATTTTCTTTTTCATCAACATTTGAACGTGAGCTTTACTTCCGTCAATGTCTTCATTGAAAAATTTTCCATCAATATCTATTGAGGAAGAAAATTTTAGCGCAGCCTCCGCCAAAGTTTTTTTGAACCTGCTATCCCAAAGTGCCATCGCCCATCCCAAGAGGTTGTCTAAGTGATTATTCAAATAAAAAATCTGTGAAAATCTGTTTAATCTGTGTTTATCAGCGGTCTATTATTTAAAAAATTTTACTTATGAGACAACCTCCTTTTTATAATACGACATATATTTTTCTTTGTTCTTCAACCTAAATCCACGCCGTCGTTAAAATCAGCGAAGAATATTTTGAAATAAAATATTTCTTTTCACTTTTTTAATTACGCAACTGCTTTCTTTTTTTCGCTTGCTACTTTTTGTTTTACACGATTATAAGTTTTAAACGGCAATCCGTAAATTTTTATAAATCCTTCCGAAGCCGTATGATCAAATTGGTCTTCTGCCGTGTAAGTTGCAAGTGCCGGATCGTATAAAGAATAAGGAGATGTCCTTCCGGAAATTCTGACCGTGCCTTTGTAAAGTCTCACTTTCACAAGTCCGGTTACGTGCTCTTGCGTTTTATCGATGAACGCCTGCAAAGCTTCTCTTAGCGGCGTGAACCAAAGACCATTGTAAATTAAATCGGAATATTCTTGAGCGATTTTTACTTTGTAATGTGCAACGGATTTTTCAAGCGTGATTCTTTCCAATTCCTTGTGTGCGAAATGTAGAATTGTTGCAGCCGGCGCTTCGTAAACTTCTCTCGATTTGATTCCAACCAATCTGTTTTCAATCATGTCGATTCTTCCAATACCGTTTCTTCCGCCGATATCATTCAACAATCTAACCAACGAAACGCTATCCATCTCTTTTCCGTTTACTGCGACTGGAATTCCTTTTTCAAATTCAATCATAACAAGTTCTGATTCATCATGTGCGTTTTCGGGTGCAACTGTGTGGAGGTAAGCGTCAGCGGGCGGTTCAACCATCGGATCTTCGAGCACACCACACTCAATTGCCGTTCCCCAAATATTATCATCTATCGAATAAGGATTATCTTTTGTAACGGCGACAGGAATGTTGTGAGCTTTTGCATAATCAATCTCCTCATCACGACTTTTAAATTCCCATGTTCTCAACGGTGCTAAATTTTTTAGATCCGGAGCCAAGGCGCCGACAGAAACTTCGAAACGCACTTGATCGTTTCCCTTTCCGGTACAGCCGTGAGCAACCATGTTCGCTCCTTCTTTTCTTGCAATCTCTACAAGAGTTTTAGCAAGTAATGGTCTGCCCAAAGAACAAGCCATTGGATAAGCTTCTTCATACATAGCGCCTGCTTTGAGAGCGGGGAACGCATATTCCTCTAAAAATTCTTTAGTCAAATCTTTTATATATACTTTCGAAGCTCCTGAGTTGAGCGCTTTCTCTTCAAGACCAACAAGTTCTTTCGTTTGTCCGAGGTTTCCTGTAAACGTAATAATCTCCGCATCATAATTATCTTTAAGCCATTTAACCATTACGGAAGTATCTAATCCCCCGGAGTAAGCTACTACAATTTTGTTTTTGTTCATTATTTTATTCCTAAGATTATTTTTATCTGTTCGATTGTTTTTTTGATTTTTTTAACTGATTTGGGAATTACAATAATTGTATCATCTCCGCCTATCGTTCCAAGAGCATCAAGATCATTTTGTTTATCAATAAAAACCGCTACACCTTGTGCGCGACCGGGATAAGTTTTTACAACAATCACATTTTCATTTCCGGCAACGGAGATAATTTCTTCCGCTACACGATACTTTAAGGTGGTTTCATCGCCGGTAGCGCTTAATTTGTAAATTAGTCCGCTTGAAGTTGGAACGCGCACAACACCAAGCTCGGTCAAATCACGCGAAAGAGTTGCCTGCGTTGACTTAATTCCCTTTTGTTTCATCGCTTTAACGAGCTGTGTTTGATTAAATATTTCTTGAGATGAAATAAGATTTTTAATCATTGCATGGCGCTTATGAATATCTTCTAATTTTTTGCTCATAATTTCCTCGATTTATTCAGAGACAATTTCTGTTCCGATTCCTTCTTTAGTAAAAATTTCCAGAAGAAGCGCGTGTTCAACTCTTCCGTCTATTATGTGAACTTTTTGAACGCCTGCCTCCAACGCCGATAAAGCCGATTCAACTTTCGGAATCATACCGCCGCTAATTGTTCCATCGTCAATAAATTTTTCCGCTTCCTCTTTTGTTAAATGAGGAATCAAACCATCTTTTGATTTCACGCCTTCTGTATCGGTAATGTAAACAAGTTTTGCTGCTTCAAGTGCGCCGGCAATTGAACCAGCGGCAATATCTGCATTAACGTTATAAACTGTTCCTTTTTCATCTACGCCAATCGGGGCTATCACAGGAAGATATCTTTCACGTAATAAATTTTTTACAAATGTAGTGTTCACATCAATTACTTCTCCAACCAATCCCAAATCTTCTTTATCATATTTTTTTACAGTAACAAATCCCGCATCAATCCCACAGAAACCGACTGCGCGTCCTCCGTGAATATTTATGCGTCGA
The DNA here is from genome assembly GCA_021801605.1 of Bacteroidota bacterium. Classification (GTDB taxonomy): domain Bacteria; phylum Bacteroidota; class Ignavibacteria; order Ignavibacteriales; family Melioribacteraceae; genus Fen-1258. Next base: position 4,368 of record JAJYXU010000157.1, on the reverse strand, counting down.
ACAATATCTTTATTAATAGACCCCGCAAGAACCATCTGAACAACATCGCGTGTAGCTTCATTCGTGTAGCGCTGCCCGTTAACAAATTTTGTTTCAATATTTAATTTGGCGGCGAGAGAGGTAATTTCTTTTCCGCCACCGTGAACAATTACAACATCAATTCCAATCTTACGTAAAAGTGTTACATCCTGAGCAACGGATGATTTCAATTGTTCGTCTTCCATTACTGCGCCGCCGTATTTGATTACGAACGTTTTATTTTCGAACTGCTGAATATATGGCAGCGCTTCTATCAATACATCTTCTTTTCTGAAAACCGGACTTGTCACGAGCGGTAGCTTCCGTTTATTTTAACATATTCTTCAGAAAGATCGCACGTCCAGCATGTTGCGGTTCCGTTTCCGCCGTTAAGTTTTATTAACATATAAATGTTTTGTGATTTCAAAGACTGATTCGCTTCGGCATTCGACAAAGAAACAGAATAATTTTGATTTAGTATTTGAATGCCATTGATTATGATTTCAAATTTCGCCGGGTCAAATTCGATTCCCGAATAGCCAACCGCAGCAATTATTCTTCCCCAGTTTGCATCTTCACCGTGAATTGCTGTTTTCACAAGAGGAGAAAGAGCAATTGTGCGTGCGGCTTTAACTGCATCTTCGTCTGTCTTTGCGCCCTCGATAGTTATTCCGATTAATTTCGTTGCTCCTTCTCCATCGCGTACAATATCTATTGAAAGCTTTTTGAGAATATTGTACAGTTCTTCTTCAAAGATTCTGTATGATTTTGTTTGAGGAATAATTGATGCGCCGGATGCGCCGTTAGCAAGAGCTATAACCATATCATTTGTGCTGGTATCACCATCAACAATTATTCGGTTAAATGTTTTTTCGGTCGTTTCTTTTAGAAGAGTTTGAAAAACATCTTTATCAATAGCCGCGTCGGTCAGCACAAATCCCAACATTGTCGCCATATTCGGATGAATCATTCCCGAACCTTTTGCCATTCCGTAAATTGTTACCTCTTCGCCATCTATCTGAAATGTAGAAGAAACAGCTTTGGTAAACGTATCTGTTGTCATTATAGCTTCGGCTGCACTTGTAAAATCTCTTCCGCTCAAAACTGAGTTGACAGAATGAATTCCTGAAATGATTTTTTCAATTGGAAGCGGTTCCCCTATTACTCCAGTTGACGCGACAAAAATTTCATTTGCATCTACTCCAAGTTCTGCTGCGGTCTCATTGATCATTTTTATCGCATCATCATAACCACTATCTCCGGTACATGCATTTGCGTTTCCACTGTTCACAATAATCGCCTTGTGAAATCTGCTATTAGTCAAAACCATTTTACTTACAAGAACCGGAGCCGCCTGAACTTTATTCAATGTGAAGACCGCCGCCGCTGCAGCAGGGAAATCCGAGATTATAAGTGCTAAATCTTTTCTGGATCTTTTTATGCCGCAATGAATTCCCCCGGCTCTAAATCCTAGCGGAACTTTTGTTTCTGTTTTTATACTGTCTGTAATTTCTTTTTCTTTGAACAATTTAATAATCCTTCTGTTTGATTTAATCCGAACATTATGTTCATGTTTTGAATTGCTTGTCCCGCAGCGCCTTTTATCAAATTATCGATTGTGGAAAAGATCACAAGTGAATTGTTATCATTCAACTTAAATCCTATATCACAAAAATTTGTGTGGAGAACATCTTTCATTTCCGGAATTGACGGGTGAATCAATCGTATGAATGGCGAATCAGAATAATATGATTCATATGCTTCCGTTACGACTTCTTCAGTAATGCTTTCATTCACGTTTGCATGAATAGTTGTATAGATTCCACGTGTAGTAGGAAGAAGATGCGGAACAAATGAGAAGTTCACCAGCGTACCGCCGAATAATTCTAAATATTGTTTTATCTCCGGTATATGTTGATGACTGCCGACTTTATATGCCCGCACACTTTCATTTACTTCGCTGAAGATCATATTTGTCGCTGCGGATTTACCAGCACCTGAGGTTCCGCTATAAGAGACAATACTTATTAATGCATCTCTAAGTAATCCATTTTTCAATAAGGGAATAAGAGCAAGCAAAATACTGGTCGGATAACAACCGGGGTTTGCAATTAATTTTGCCGAGGCAATCGCTTCTTCATTCCATTCGCTCAGACCGTAAACCGATTCGTTCAAAAGACTCGTTGCCGTGTGTTCATACTTATAGTATTGATTGTATTCCTCAACATTCTTTAGACGAAAATCTCCGCCTATGTCAATCACTTTGATATTAGCTTCAATCGCTTCTTTTATTATACTCATTGATTGCCCTGAAGGAAGAGCCACGAACAATAGATCAATTCCTTCCAGCGCCTCCGGATTGAACTGTTCAACTTCTTGAGAGATCATTCCACGAAGAGATGAATGAATCTCTTCAATTCTATTTCCTGCCGAAGAATTACCAAACAGCTTTACGATTTCTGCTTCAGGATGATTCAAAAGAAGTTTTATCAACTCCACTCCGGAATAACCCGCAGCACCAACTATGCCGATTTTGATCATTTACCATGTCTTCTAAAATTAGGGCATAATTATACAAGATTATGCATAATTATGCAAATATATTTTTTTCATGCCCTTGCCCGTGATCTTTTTGAAAAGAGCAAGATTAATGTCGAAGGCATCCCTTCGGGAGAACATGATCACGATCAAGAGAAGCCTGAGTTAGTCGGGGTTCTGTAAAATTATTTAGATTTTTTATCGGGGATGAATTCCAATATATCTCCCGGCTGGCAATCCAGAACCTTGCAGATCGATTCGAGAGTTGAGAAGCGAATTGCGCGCGCCTTTTCTGTTTTAAGCACGGAAAGATTTGCCATTGTTATACCAACTTTCTCCGCCAGTTCGGTGAGAGACATTTTTCTCTTCGCCATCATTACATCTAAGTTTATGCGTATCATAATGCCCTCATACGGTTAAATCGTTTTCTTCTTTTAGATTTTTACCTTCTTTGAATACTTCCGCAAAAACAAATATGATAAATCCCAGCAGAATATAATCCGGGATTAATGAGAAGCTGAAAATGTTTACGGGTCCGGCTGAAATTCTACTCACCCTCATTCCCTCTATAATTAAATTTTGTGGTAGTGAATTTACAATTATATTTTGAAGAAGTACTTGAACATGGGGTACTAGCATTATTAATAAGGCGATGATTCTCATGTTCTTTACGTTAGCACTAACAAAATGATCTCCTTGATGCACATTTTTGATAATCTTTCGAAGAAGATAGATTCCGTAAGTCCAGGAGCCGAAAATCAAAATTGGAACTAGGTTATTCAATATTATCACCAGCTCAGTATGACTAAGTATTATAAGTCTTCCCTCAATCCCTCCAATGGAATAATCATTATTAACTACAGAAGATGCTGATTTTGCAATTGGTTCAAGTCGAACCATTATATCAAACCAACCTGGCATTTCAGTATGGGATATAGCAAAAACAATTGGTAAGATTACAGATAAAATTGTAACCGTAAGAGTCATACCAAGCGCAATGCTTAAAAGACTGTAAGTAAAAAATGATGAGTTTTTCTTAGTCTTCATATTTCCTCCTTCTTTTTGCTGAACGCAATATAAATCGTGAAATTCTGTTTGTCAAGATAAATTTACTGTTTATCAACATATCTTTTCCTTTATACGGCATTGTTGTCTAAAATGGTTTTGTCTAATTTAGAAATAGAATTTCTAACTTTTGAGGTGTTCTATGAAAAAATCTATACTATTAATATTGATAGGTAAGAGAAAAGAGGAAGCTGTAAAGGTTCAGCAGATTTTAACCGGCTGGGGCTGTTTAATCAAAACACGTTTGGGAATTCATGACGGTGTTTTGGAAAATTGTTCAGACACCGGGCTGTTAATTTTAGAAATGGTCGGTACAGATGAACAGAATCAAGAGGTCGCACGCAAACTTTCTGTTCTGCCTGGAGTGTCGTCTAAGTTAGTTGAATTGGAGATAGGTCAATAAAAAAATGACCATTTTACATTTGTAAAAAGCATAAAAGATGATAGAACGCTGATGACACGGATTTAGCTGATCTGCACTGATATGATCTGTGTAAATCAGTCCGATCCGCGTTATCTGTGTTCTATTTTTTTCATTAATTATTTCTTCTCCGGTTTTTCAACTTTTACTTTGTAAAAAATATGTGCGGATTCAAGAATCAAAGTGTACTCGCCCGGTTCAACATATGTTTTCTCTTTCGCGTCGGTTGTTAAATTCCACTCTGCAAAATTTAATCCCTTATTTCCCGCTCCCTTCAACTCCTTCACTTTCACATTATTAGCGTCCCAAACTTCTATCTTCATACT
>JAJYXU010000071.1 GCA_021801605.1 Bacteroidota bacterium | reverse complement strand
CTGCATCCAACTCCGTTTCAAATGGGTGCTTAAATTCGAAAATTTCTATCTGTTTTGTTGAGTTATAACGTAACATTTGTGCACACTTTTTTATTGCAATTTATTAATTCCCGTGCACTTCTCCAGGAACTTTTTTCCCTAACTTATTATTTTATTTAGGAATATTAGATTCTCAGCAGACCCTAATTAGGAAATTCTTTTCTCACCTTATCAATGTAGATTTTCGCTCTTTCGGGTTTATTAAATTGCAATTCGTAAGCTGCACGGTATGTTAACATCGTTCCAGCCGTTGTCTCAATAAAATCAATATACTTATTTCTGCGTTCGGGAAAACGAATCGTGAAGTTAGGATCGGGTGCAGGTACATAATCCATTTCCTTCACAACTTTGAATAATAACAGATGCGGAACAATTTGATACCCTTCCGGGAGCGAGAACTCACCACGCTGCATTTCGTTTTGAAACAATTCCAAGCTGATATAATAGTTTCTCGTTGTAATATTTTTGGAAATGAGATTCGTCATTATTGCCCGATAATATTTTTCTATAAGATTCGAATCAAAAATTTCACTTCGTTCAAATGGTTTTACTGCATCAAGAAAATTCGAAATATTACTACCTAAGTTTTTTATTACATCAGGGTGGTTTCTCTTCAACTGATTGTAATACCAAGACCTTCGGAGAAGCTCTTTATCTATTACCGTTACATCACTCCGGTAGTTCTCGACCATCTGGAAATAGTATGATGCCGAAACGAAATAATCCCATTGATATGTAAAGATAATCGAATTTTTTTCAGTGCTATTTAGAATCGCCCTTGTGTAATCTTCAAATGTGTAATCGTTACTTTGATTCACCTCACTGAAATTAAATGCTATCGGAAAAAGTGAAAAAAGTAAAGCACATACAACCGCAATTCTGAAATTCCATTTACTATTTAAGTAAATAAGAATTTTGTAAAAACCGAATACAATTAGAAAAGCAAACATCATGTAAGCCAGGAGAAAGTAGGAATCAATATCAACAATATCATAATTAATTGAATAGAGAACAGCAAAGAGGAATGTTGCAATCAAGGTATAAAATATTTTGCGGAAATCACGATAAACTGCAACAGAGCCGATCGCCCCTATAATCAAACCTACATAGCTGAACTCTGATGGAAAGTCCGAGAGAAAATATTTAAACTGTTTCCCGGCTGCTTCAAATGATTCAAAGAGCCAGACTTGATACTGCTTCCCTGAAACATGCCGGAAAAAGTTTTCAAAATTTATTGGATTTCCCCAATTGATTTGAGGATTTGTTGAAGCTCTCAACGGAAGATAAAGATAGAAAAAAATAAGTAACGGAATAAATAGAGCAAGCATCAATAAAATTTTTTTAATTGATGCTGTCCTAAATTTCTCTTTTTGAAAAAAAAGAATAGTGATTAATGGAAGAATAAGGAGTGTGGTCATATGATTTGCAAACCCAAGCGCCAGCGATAAGGACACCCAAAGCCAATTAATTATTTTCCCATTAGTTGCATAATATGCTCTTAGTATTAAAAAAATATTTAATGAAAAAAGAAATATCTGAAGCGAATAAACCTCAACCGAAGTTGATTGAACCCAAAATGTTAAACTAAATGCTAATGCAATTCCGCCAAATACAGAGGCAAGAATTGTGATGACGCTTTTCTCTTTATCATTTGAATTATCTTCATTCTTCATCTCATTTTTCTGTTTACTCTTTTTGAGAAGAGCGCTCTTCGTTTCATAGTTAGTAATTATTAAGTGTGCAGACTTAATAAAAATGAATACTCCGAGGGCACACCAAATTGCAGCAAGAAGATTTGCTTTGAAAATTGCTGTAAAAGGAAGAGGCAATTTAATAAACAAATATCCTATCATTGTGAAGAGAGGATAGCCTGTGGGATGAGCAATGCCAAGTGTCGCTTGAACCGCAGAAAGCTCACCGGAATCTATCTGAACAACACTCGGCGCTAAAGTAAAAAGATAAATAATGAATATGAATAATGCAGTTGTCGCCGCGAAATGTTTCTGGAAAAATTCTTTTCTATTTGTCCACATATTTTACAAATAATTTATTGTTGGATTTTATTATTTCGGAAATTCTAATTTCAAAATCTTTGGTGTTCTTATATTTCAAAAAATTTGATAGAATAAACTTGTTTTCCTCACTTGTAGGTAAAATTGCGTTGCTCTTATTAAAAATATTTTGGACTGCAATTTCAGTTTGTTTAAGAAAAATATAATTACTTTTTAATGTCATTAAATTTGTACTGGCAATTATATTTTTAAGCAAAGAGAAAATTTTGAAATTGCTTTTACCAAGACATTTGTGATGAATCTTATGATTGACAAAACAGACAGTTTGCAAAATAAAATCAATTGTTAGCAGCCCGCCCCGTTCTTTTTTAATGTTGAACCCGCTATCCGCAAAGCGGACTATTTGAGACAAAATAGAGAGATACATTTGCTTGATCTCTTTCAGAATAGCATCTGAATTTAGCTGACCCATTTTGGTTAAAAGAATATTACGGAATTCATTAAATAATTTTTCATCTCCGTAGATAAAATTTAATTTTAGAAGTGATTGAAATTCCCACACACGTGCCCGCTTTTCCATATACAATTCATAATTATTAATCCCCCAGACAAGCGGTGATTTTTTACCTTCGGGACGCAGCTTAAAATCTATCTCGAACGGTTTTAATTTTTGTCCTGCTGCTGTTAAAAATTTTTGAAAATCCTTCTGAATATCCGGATGTTTTTCGACCTCATCTGCAACGATAATCAAATCAATGTCTGAGGCGAAGTTCATATTTTTTGAACCAAAACTTCCTAATCCGCCAATGAAAAAACTGTACCGCAAGTTCATCTCATCTAATAAAGATTTTATTTTTTGTGATATGAATAATGATAGAATCTGCGAGACACGATTTTGCGAAATCAAGCCAAGTGCAAATTGTACCGAAATGGAAAGAATGAGCTCGGTTGTAGAATATTCGTTGAGGTTTTCAGAATGTTTTATGAAAACTTTTCTAGATAAAAAGAACTCTTCGTTTTGACCGCCTGTTGAAATTATATCAATTGCTTTCTGCGAGTAAGTGCAGATTCTTAAAAAATTTTTAAAAAATTGTTCATTTGTAAATTCACTATACCAGATTGAGGGGAATTTTGTGGAGCGGATAATCTTCACCAAGTTATTAAGAGTCAGATCCGGATCAGGAGTTTTTCTAAGATGTTTTAACAGATGCGGTTTAATCAGATCGAACAATTCAATTGTTCTAGCATCAAATTCCTTTCTGTTAATCAAGCCGGCACCGCTTCGTAAGTACAAAATATTTTTTTCAGCATTCACTGCATTTTTGAATATTATATCGGCATGAAAGATTTTTTCTCTTTTCTCTGTCCTTAAAATATTTTCATATATAGTCCGAACTTCTCGGCGGTATGTTTTTAGTCGGGCTTGAAAATCTTCTATTGATTTCATCTTTGTGAAAACAACAAGTTTGTTAAGAAGTTCTTTATTGTCCGGGATGACGTGTGTTTGTGTATCATTCATTAGCTGCAAGAAATGTTCGATATGTCTATAGAAAATATATGCCATGGAAAGAAGAGCAGATTCTTTTTTCTTAAGCAGTTTTTGTTCTGTAAGAATTGCAATTGCTTTCAAAGTGTTGCCGGTGCGTAGAGATTTTATTTTACCGCCATTTATTAATTGCAGGGTCTGGACGGCAAATTCAATATCGCGGATTCCGCCAGAAAAAGTTTTTACGTTTTCTCTCTCTTTATGTTGCCGCTCAATATTCAGCTTCATCTGTTTGATTTTATCTTTTATTGAATGAGAAAAAGAAGAAGGGTAAACATATGGATGGATAAAATTCTTGAATTGTTGAAAGAGCAACTCATCACCGCAAATGAAATCCAATTTAATTAACATTTGGCGTTCCCAATCATCACCTCGTGTTTCGTAATATTTGGTGTAATCGTTCAATGTTTTGCAGAGGGGTGAAAATTTTCCGTCCGGACGCAAACGGAAATCAGTTCGGTAAATATACCCGTGATCTGTTACGGCAGATGATGATTTTATAAACAATTGTGCAGTTTCAGATAAAATTTCGTAATACTCTTTATGAGTTCCGTCAATAGTACTATTAAAATCATAAAACAAAATCAGATCAACATCGGAACTATAATTAAGTTCATTGCCTCCTAATTTTCCCAACGAACAAAGGCAATATTTCTGATCTACCCTTTCAACATTATATTTGCATAAGACTTCTTTGTAACAGATTTCAAAGAGCTCTGCATTAGTCAACTTTGCTAACAACGAAAGCTGTTCTGTAATTGAAATTAATTCATCCATTCCAAGAATATCTACAAGACCAATTTTCAAGATGAAACGTTTTTTTAACTGGCGCAAGAAATTCATCTTTGCATTAAACGACTTAAACCGTTCTGTACCTTCAACTTCTTTCTTAAGAAGATCATGTTCCAAAATTTTGGAAAGATAGTCTTGATCAAATAATTGGTAAAGATATTCGGGATTTCGAACAACTATATCAGTCAAATAATTACTGCTTGCAGAGATTGCTATTAAAATTTCGCCGTGATGCGGAAAGTTGAAGATTTCCTGAAAAAAAAATGTTCGATCATAAATTGAAGAAAATATTCTAAGAAGATTTGCCTCTGAAGAAGAAGAGAAGTAATAGTTTGATGCTTGCTTTTCTAACTGTCGTAAAACATTTTCAAAGATGTTTGATGAAATTGCGCCTTCGGTTAGCTCAACCATCTTATTTACAAATTCAATCGAAAAATGAAATCTCTTTCCGTGCAAAATCAATACTCATCTTTTGTTTCGGAACCTAAAATAGTTCTTGCGCAAATAAATCGCACTATTGATTCTAAATTGTAAACAAGAAATTAAAAATTCTCTTTGAGATTCTTAACTAAAAGTTTTTAAAACAAAGAGAAGTGCACAAAAGCGTCTACAAACGCAGTTTCATTGCATTTCAGAACCTCTTTATTTAACTTGCCTACCGAAAAAAAAGGAGCAATTGATGATTAGTACGCTGTTGAAAAGGATTTTTGGCGACAAAAACACGCGTGCGATTAAGGATTACTGGCCTATCGTAGATCAGATTAATTTGGAATTCGAAAAATTACAAAATTTAACCGATGATGAACTCCGTGCTAAAACTGCTGAGTTCAAAAAACGTATTTCTGATGCAACAATGGATATTCAAACTCCGCTTGCAGAGTTTAAAAATAAACTTCTAAATGATCAATTCGTAGAAGATAAGCATGCAATCTATAACGAGATAGAAAGACTGGAGAATGAACTTACGGATCGTTATGAAGAAGTTTTAAACGAAATTCTTCCGGAAGCATTTGCAGTTGTTAAAGATACATGCAGACGTCTTGTTGGAAAATCTTGGGATGCCGCTGGTAATAAAATTCATTGGGATATGGTTCCTTACGATGTTCAGCTTATGGGCGGAATAGTTCTTCACAGCGGAAAGATTGCAGAGATGGCAACCGGTGAAGGTAAAACACTCGTAGCCACTCTCCCGGTTTATCTAAATGCGCTTACCGGTCGTGGTGTTCATCTTGTTACGGTTAATGATTACCTGGCTAAACGCGATAGCGAGTGGATGGGAGAGATTTATAAATTCCACGGTTTGACCATTGGATGTATTACCAACACAATGGAACCGGAACAGCGAATTAAAATGTACGCTTGCGATATTACTTACGGAACGAATAACGAATTCGGCTTCGACTATTTGCGTGATAATATGGCAAGTGAAAAAAGTTACTGCGTGCAACGCGGTCATAACTTTGCAATTGTTGATGAAGTGGATTCTGTTTTAATTGATGAAGCCCGGACACCTCTAATTATTTCCGGAGCTGTCGGTTCAACCGAGCACAAATTTGATGAAATGAAACCGCGTGTTGAACGCTTGTGGAGAAAACAATCTAACCTTGTTGCTTCGATAGTTAATGAAGCAGAGCAGCTTTTAAATTCAGAAGACGGAAAAGATAGAGAGAAAGCCGGTATACAGCTTCTTCGTGCTCACCGCGGATTTCCAAAAAATAAGGCATTATTAAAACTTCTTTCGGAACCAGAATACAAAAAACTTTTACAGCAAACCGAACTCGAATTCTTACGTGAAAACGCAAAACGTATGCCTGAGATTGATGAAGAACTTTATTTCGCTATTGAAGAACGAAACAACCAGATGGATCTTACCGAAAAAGGGAGAGAAGAACTGGCGATGGGTTCTTCCGAACAGAAAGAATTTTTTGTTCTTCCCGATCTTGGAACTGAAATCAGCAAAATAGAAAATGATCTTTCCATGTCAGCCGAAGATAAAATTAAAAGGAAAGATGAACTATATCATATCTATTCGGAACGGTCAGACCGCATCCACACACTAAATCAACTTCTAAAAGCGTACACTCTTTTTGAGAAAGATGTTGAATACGTAATTACCGAAGAAGGGAAGATTGCAATCGTTGATGAATTTACCGGACGTGTACTTCCCGGCAGAAGATATTCTGATGGATTGCACCAGGCAATAGAAGCAAAAGAAAGTGTAAAAGTTGAACGCGATTCACAGACTCTTGCAACTATAACTCTACAAAATTATTTCCGTTTGTATAGAAAACTTGCCGGTATGACCGGTACTGCAGAAACTGAAGAAGGTGAATTCTTCGAAATATATAAATTAGAAGTTATTGTAATTCCAACTAACCGTCCGATTGTTAGAGATGATGAGGACGATGCCATCTACAAAACACGACGGGAAAAGTATAATGCAATAGTTGAAAAGATAAAAGAACTCCGCGAAGAAAAGCGCCCGGTTCTTGTTGGAACAACAAGTGTTGACGTTTCCGAAACAATCAGCAGAATGTTGAAACGGCAGGGAGTTACTCACAATGTGTTGAATGCAAAGCAGCATCAGCGTGAAGCAGAAATTGTTGCTTATGCAGGTCAACCCGGCGCTGTTACAATTGCAACCAACATGGCTGGTCGTGGTACAGATATTAAATTAGGCACCGGTGTGGTTGATGTCGGTGGTCTTTATATCTTAGGTACAGAACGTCACGAGGCGCGCCGTATCGATCGTCAGCTACGAGGTCGTTCAGGCAGGCAAGGCGATCCGGGTACAACTAAATTTTTCATCTCACTGGAAGATGATTTGATGCGCATATTTGGAAGCGACCGTATTACCAACATTATGAGCCGCATCGGAATGGAAGACGGCGAAGCGATCCAGCATCCGCTTATTACTCGTTCTGTTGAACGTGCCCAGAAAAAAGTTGAAGAGAATAACTTTGCTATCAGAAAAAGATTGCTCGAATTTGATAATGTGATGAATCAACAGCGCGAAGTTATTTATGCGCGCAGAAGACAAGCTTTAGAAGGTGAACGCCTCAAAGGAGAAGTGTTCGATTATCTCGAAGAAGTCATTCAAAGTATTGTGGATAAATATTACGATGAAGGTGATATCGAAAGCATTCACAGCGAAGTTCTTCAAAGTCTTTTAGTGGATATGAAGTTTGAACCGAAAGTTTTTGAGGATTTAGGCAAAGATGGTGTAAAAGAAAAACTTTTTGAAGCGGCAAAAGATTTTTATCATCATAAAGAAGAAATGCTTGGTAGTGATTTAATGGCTCGCCTCGAACGTTATGCTGTTCTGAGTGTTATTGACGATAAATGGAAAGAACACCTTCGCGAAATGGATGATTTGAAAGAAGGTATTGGACTACGTGCTTACGGACAGAAAGATCCTTTGCTGGAATATAAATCCGAATCTTATGGATTGTTTTTAACTTTATTAGAACAAATCAGAAATGAAGTTGTAGCATTCTGTTTCAAATTCTGGCCGCAAGCACCTGCAGAGGTTCAAAATAGAAGAGTCACACAGGCACAGCGAATGCAGACTATTAAAGACTCTGCCGATAATTTAGGATTACGAGCTACTGCTGGAGGCGACGGAGAAGGCGGGCATAGGGTTAAATTGCAGCCGATAAAAGTTGAACAGAAAACAGGCCGTAATAAACCTTGTCCGTGCGGAAGCGGGAAAAAATTTAAAAACTGTCACGGTAAAAATTCCTAATAAGAGATTGTCATGAAGAAGATTGAAGCAATCATTCGCCCGTTTAAACTGGATGATGTAAAGGAAGCTCTTCTTGAAGAAGGTATTAGGGGAATGACTATTACAGAAGTCCGGGGATACGGAAGACAAAAAGGTCATAAAGAAACCTACCGAGGCAGTGAATATCAAATTGAATTTGTACCTAAAATAAAAATTGAAATTATTGTTGATGATTCAATGACAGAAAAAGCGGTTGAAGCAATTCTTCGTACTGCGAAAACCGGGCAAGTTGGCGACGGTAAAATTTTTATCTCAACAATTGAAGATGTTATCAGAATCAGAACGGATGAATCAGGTCCGTCTGCGCTCTAATTATCCACTCACTAAAAGAAGGATGACTGTATAATAGTTTTTACTACTTTATCATTAACAGAGAGATAAAAACATGTTTTTAGAGAAAGCAAAAAAACTATTTGCATCGGCATCTTTGTTTTCAATTCTTCTCGGACTTTCTAGTTGCGGCATTTGGACAGACTTTACTACATATTTTAATACTTACTATAATGCCAAAACTCTTTTCGATCAAGTTGAAGAAGAGATAATGAAACAGAAGAAAGATATCTTTGCCTTCAGAGAAGATCTTCAAGCTGCCTCTCAATACGGCGGACGGACAACAACTCAATATGGTATTCAACCAACGACGCCGGTTGATGGCTCACAATCCGGCAATAGACAAACGGGAGTGCAGCAAAACGCTAATCAATTTGTGAATCAACCAACAGCACCTCAATTAAGCGGAACACTCAACGAGAATTTAAAAAAAGTCGTCGAGAAGTGTTCCAAGATTCTTCAATACGAAAAGAACTCATCCTACTTTTCAGACGCACTTTTTATCACCGGAAAAGCTCTTTACTATCAGCAGGAATACGCACGAGCACAAAGAAAATTTACCGAGCTTGCCGGTCTTGGAAAAACGAAATACTCTTCTGAAAATAAATTATGGCTTGCTAAAACAGATCTTCAATTACACGATTTTGACGAAGGGTTGAAACTGATTGACGAAGTTAAAACCGAATCATTGGATGAAGGCAACGATGCACTATTCAATGATGCCTCGATAACAAAAATATCATTTTTGATTTTCCGTGAAGAGAATAATGCCGCAATTGAAGAATGCAAAGACTATTTAAATAAATCTAAAGATGATGAGATTTGTGCACTTGTTTCCTATCAAATGGGTAGAATATATCAGTTGTTAAATGATTCGGAAAATGCTTTTCAAGCTTTTTCTTCAGTTTCAAAATATTCCCCGACCGTTGATATTGATTTTAAGAGCCGGTTTGAATCTGCAAAGCTTTTAAAATCACTTAAAAAAATAGATGAAAGCGAAACAGCTTTTAACGATCTGCAGTATCTTGGAAAATTCAAAAATTATCTTGATCAGGTATTAATTGAACTAGGACAAATATATGTCGAACAAAACCGCATCAATTCTGCGATAGATATTTTTCGTGATGTTGATACGACATATAGACAATTTCCAACCTCGGGAATTGCAGAGACAAGACTTGGAGAGATATATCGTAAAAAACTAGGACTATATGATAGTGCATATACTTACTACAGTAGAGCTGCAATATCTATGGCTCCAAGAGAAGATAAGACGGAAGCAGGAAATCAAGTGGCTAATTTCAATAGGTACTTCACTTTTAAGGAAGAAGAAAAGGACTTAGAGAAAAAAATTGAGTATAAAAAAAATCCGGAACTGTTTGTACGCGATTCCGTTGATTATGAAATTGCATACAGGCAATATATGGACGATGTAAAAAAAATGGGCGAGACTCAGACTACGGATCCCAATGCGATCAACCAGCAAAAATTTGATATTTCATTTCTAGAACAACAATACAAACAACAACAGCTAGTTCTTTTCCGAAACCCGAAAAAAGGAGTAATCCCAACTCCATCGCAATTAATTGCACTCGGAAAATATAAAAAGCCGGAAAACATAAAACTAACTACCGACTCACTTAGTACAAAACTTGCTACAAGTTTGTATGGTCTTGCAAGTCTTTTCTATTCTGAACTTGATAGATCGGATTCAGCTTATTTTTATTTCAAAAAAATCTTGAACGACTATCCCGATAAGCCGATCAAAGTTCAAACTATGTATGCGTTGGGCACTTACTATGAAACTCATAATGATACGGTAAAAGCGGATAGTATTTTTAAATACATCTATAATAATTTTGAAAAGGATCCTTTAAGGAATGCCGCTGCACAAAAATTAGGGTTGGTTAAGAAAGAAGAGAATAATTCCATTACTAAAAAAGAAGAGGACCCTGCCGAAAAATTTTATGATGCAGCAGAACAATTATATTACAGCAAAAAATATGTAGAGGCGATAGATTCATTCCGAACAATTTATAAAAATTTTCCAAAATCATCTTTCGCTCCCAAATCGGTTTACTATATAGGATTGATATACGAAAACAATTTGAAAATGTATGATTCGGCTGCTACGGCTTATGGAATGCTTGCTAAGGAATTTGCAAAGTCCCCGCTTGTAGGTTCTGTTATAGCAAAAATAACAGAGTATAATAATGAGAAAGAACGGATAAGGAGAGAAGAAGAGAATAAACAGAAAGAACTGGAAGCAAAACAAAAAGAGAAAGAAGTTAAATCAACAGATCTAAATAAAACAATCGTTAATCAACAACCGCAAGCAGAGACAATCAAGGACGAAAAAGTTGTTAAACGGACTTTCCTAAAAGATCCGGTTCAAAAACAAGATACAATAAAAGTTCCTTCTCAAGATAGTTTAAAAGCAAAAACCGATACGACCAAACTAAAACGTGTTATAAAATAGGTTTGTCAATATACCCCAAATGCAATGATCGCCCGCAAAAGAGTTTTGGAATTAATTGAAAAGGGAGAAGGACTAAATGTTGAATTTAAGCAACGTTTCTCTTCTCACGAAAAAATTGCCAAGGAGATGATTGCATTCGCAAATACACGTGGTGGATTCATTCTATTTGGCGTTGATGATGATAAATCCATTTATGGAATAGAAAGCGAGAAGAGCGATCTTGATCTTGTAAGAGACACAGCCGAAAAATTTTGCGAACCTCCTATTGATCTGAAGATTGATTTTGTTGAGATAGACAAAAAAGATCTACTCATTGTCGAAGTAATTGAATCGAAAATAAAACCTCATCGAATACAAGATTATAAAAAAGATCTCAGCTTAAACGATGCTCAAGTATATGTACGTGTAAATGACAAAAGTGTTCTTGCAAGTAAAGAAATGATAAAACTTTTACAGAGCCAATCTGCCGGCAAGATTTTGGAGAAATATGTCGTTGGCGATCAAGAAAAAATTGTTTTTAATCTTCTTGATAAACAAGAAGCAGTAACAGTGAAAGAGTTGAGTAAATTTGCAAATATTTCGGATAGGCGTGCTTCGCGTACATTGATAAAACTTGTGCGTGCAAATCTGCTTTTAATTCACCAAAAGGATAACGGCGAAAGCTATTTTACGTATTCAAGAATGATGTAGAGGTTGTCTTATAAGTAATTATTCAAATAAAAAATCTGTGAAAATCTGTTTAATCTGTGTTTATCAGCGGTCTATTATTTAAAAAATTTTACTTATGAGACAACCTCTTTTTGTATTGGCGCAGAATACGATTCTGCTCTACGAGTCAAAAATTCTTCTTAGCTCGAATGCAGCTATACCATAAGCCACAGCAACGTTTAAGGATTGTTTGATTCCGAATTGTGGAATTTCAATTGAGATATCGCACAAATCTAAAAGTTCTTGAGAGACGCCGGTAATTTCATTGCCAACTACAAGAGCGAGAGGAAAAATATCTTTATTCAAATTGTAATGTGGCATACTTGATTCTGTAAGTTCAAGCGCACATATTTTTATTCCAATCCTTTTTAAATCCAGAATAATTTCTTTTGCATCTTTCGCATATTCCCAAAGGACACTATCCTGTGAACCGAGCGCAGTTTTCAAAACTTCTTTCTTTGGAGGATGCGGTGTGTAGCCACATAAAAAAAGTTTTTCAATCATTGCACCATCTGATGTGCGGAATATTGAACCAACATTATAACTGCTGCGAATGCTGTTCAATACAACATAGACGGGAAGCTTCTTCACAGCGTGAAGCGTTTCTATTGTACTCCGGTTTTTCGAAATTTCATCGTGGGAA